>JAYSVA010000534.1:0-12871 GCA_043718785.1 Hyphomicrobiaceae bacterium | reverse complement strand
GGTGTGCTGGCGATCATCGCCAAGGGTGACGGCAGCCGCTTAAGTCAACTCAACTTCAGCGGCGGCGACCTCCTGGTCATTTTCAACATGCTGCTGTTTGGCGTCTACAGTGCGTGCCTGCGGCTCAAACCCAATATCCACTGGCTGACATTCACGATGGCGCTGGCGGTCATCTCCGGCGTCGTCAACGTGCCGCTGGCGGTCTGGGAGATGACAAACGGCCAAGTCTTGCAACCCAACACCACGACTGTACTGGCCGTCCTCTACACGGGCATCTTGTCCAGTGCCGTCGGCTATGCTGCCTGGAGCGTTGGGGTTGCAGCCATTGGCTCAGCCCGCAGCGGCGTATTCCTGCATCTGGTCCCGCTATACGGCGCCATCCTCTCGACGCTGTTCCTCGGCGAACAGATCCAGCCCTTTCACATCGCGGGATTTGCGGCGATCCTGACCGGCGTAACGCTGGCAACGCGGCGGGCCTAATCCATCCGCTGGTTGCGAACCGCAGGCACCAGCCAGAACACGGCGACGCCGACGCAGCATGCGGCAATGGCGACCAGGAACGAGGCGGTGTCCGTACCCGTCCAGTCATGCAGCAGGCCTGAGCACAGCGAGCCGCCCGCACCGCCCAATCCAGCGGCCAGCATCAGCGTGCCGAAAATCGTGCCGACCTCGCCGCCCCGGAACAGCGTGGCGATGGTGGCCAGAATGATCGGCCCGCGCACGCCTTGCATCACGCCAAAGAACAGCACGAAGGCGTAAACCAACAGGATCGACGGATAGGTCGCCGTTAGCAGCAGCGCGGTGATGCCGAGGATCGTCGACAGATAGGAGAACGTCGCCGCCTGCCGCCGTCCGATCACATCGGACAGTGACGCCACGCCGATGATTCCGATGGTCGATAGCGCTCCGGCCATACCAAACGCGCTGGCCGCAAACAGCGGCGAGAACCCCTGCCCGATCAGATACGCCACCGACTGCGGCAAAACGCTGTACGACGCCCACGATGTCGCGAAATAGGCCAAAAACAGGCCCCAGAACGCGTTGGTGCGGAGCGCCTGCCGCAGCGTCCAGGTTGGCGTACCCGCGGCCAGTGCCGCCTTTCGGGTTTGCTGCCAGCCGGGCGACCCGGCGGTGATGCGAGCCAGCGGCAGCAACAATAGCAAGGGGAGCAGGCACAGCACCATCAGCCCAAGAAACTTGTGGGCACTCTGCCAAGTCATCCGTTCCAGCAGCAGCTGGGTGGCTGGTGGCAGGATCAGCATCCCCGCCCCAACCGCCGCGTACGGCAGCGAAACAATGGTACCCAACCGCCCCGTCGGCTTCTTGCCGCCCGGCACTTGCTCCTTGGCCGCGCCTGTAAACCAGCGCGCCATGATTGATGACGCCACCACCATGCCGAGGAACGTCGAGCCGATACCCCCAAGTACGCCAACCGTCGCATAATAATGCCAGAGCTGGGTCGACAGCCCCGCCAAATAGTAGCCGCCACCAAGGCTGATCAAGCCCAAACTATAGCTGATGCGCACACCCATGCGATCAACTAGCTGCCCCGCGATGGGTGCCGCCAAGCCAAACACCAGCATATAGATCGAATACGTTGCGGTGATCTCGGCGCGCGTGACGCCGAGCCCTTTCTGGACAGGCAACAGGAACACCGCAAACGTCTCGGTGACCCCACGGCCCAACGTATTCATCAGGAACATCAGGGCCAGAATCACCGCCAGAAACCTGAAGCTGGCCTCGGGTTCAGTCGCTTGGTCAGGTGCATCTGTTATTGGAGCGGGAGCAGCAGGCACCGTCATCGCCTATATCTCTGCCTCAGGTCTTCGCGCGCTTGAACCCGGCTTCGTTGACCCGAAGCAGTGCCACCACGGTGTCATTCACAGGCGTTGGCACCCCGGCTTTACGGCCTTCGCGGCAGATCGCGCCGTTGATATTGTCAACCTCAGCCGGACGCTTGGCCATATGGTCCAGCAGCATCGACGGCCGGGCATTCGGGATTTTCATGCCAAAATCCTTCACATACTGCACGGGGTCCGTGAAGCCGAGCGCGATGCCCAGCTTCTTCGCAACGGTGTAGGCCTCCGTTACGCACCCAGACGTGATGCTCCAAGCATTTGGGTCAGCCTGAACTTCCGACACGCGCAAGCCGGTAATGGCGCACGGACCGGAGTAGGCGACGTTGCAGATCAGCTTTTCCCAAATCATGGTGTGGATGTTGTCGAACGTCAGCACCTTGAACGATCCGGCTCGCCAAGCTTCCGCCACCACTTCCAGCCGCTTCGATTGCGGACCGGTCATCTCACCAAGTCGCAGGAATTCCATACCGTTATGATGGGCATGTCCCGGCCCCTTCATCGACGCGCCGAAACCGCCGACCACGCCGATGATGACACGCTTTTCGCCCACGATCCCGGCCACGCGGTCAGCTGAACCCAAGCCGTTCTGGATTGTCAGAATGGGTGCATCGGGCTTCGCAATCATCAACGCGGTTTGGGCGGCACCTTCAACGCCATCGTCTTTCGTGGCGATGATGACGAGGTCACAATTCTTCACGGACGCCGGATGGGAGGTGGCGTTAATCTTCACGGTCCGGTCGCCACTCGCCCCCTCAACCCGTAGGCCATTGGTATTAATGGCATCAACGTGGGCCTGCCAGCTATCGATGGCAATCACATCGTGTTTACCGACATCCGCGAGCAAAGCCGCATAAACCGAGCCCATGGCGCCAACGCCGATAATCGCGATCTTCATGTTCATCCCCTTACACATCAGTCAGTGCAACTGTGCGGCGCACGTTCGAAAACCGTCAACCGCCACCGACGCGGACCAGCCGTGCGGAATCCAGCAAACTCGATCACGTCCCAGCGGTCGTTACGATTGATTTGACTTAGCCCCTATTCACGCTTATGGACGCGGTGATCGATGAACTGCCACGAGACGGAACCCGCGAGCCGGGCCCATATGCTTGAGGTGTTCCGCTTAAATCCGCCGACCTCGGCCCCTGATCCAGGGGCGAGGCGGCATTTGCATTTGGAGTTGGCCCCGTGAAACGTACTTTTCAGCCGAGCAAGATTGTCCGCAAGCGCCGCCATGGCTTCCGCAAGCGTTCGATGACCGTCGGTGGTCTCCGCGTGCTGCAGCGTCGCCGCGCCAAGGGCCGCAAGCGTCTTTCGGCTTAACCGAATTTAGTTGAGCGCGTTCAGCGCGTTAACCGGCGGCGAAGTTGGACCAGACTCCCATCAAGCTGGTGACGTTGCGACGCCGCGCTGAGTTTTTACGAATTCGCGGCGGTGGCAGAGCTGCGACACCACGGTTTGTGCTTGAAGGCAAGCGGCGACTTGAGGGCATTCCCGGACTAGTCGGCCCCCGGTTCGGCTTCACCGTCACAAAGCAGATGGGCAATGCTGTCGTTCGCAACCGCATCAAACGTCGGTTGCGCGCCGCGTTATCTGAAACGGCCTCGCGCTATGCCGATGCCAGTCTTGACTATGTCATCATCGCTCGCACTGAAGCACACACTTGCGACTACAGGCTGTTGGTGGAAGATTTTGTTGCTGGCTTTTCTCGCGTTAATCGGGGACCTCCCGCGCCGAAGCCACGGCCTGCCAAGCCAAGCAAAAACGGCGATCAGAGTTGACGTGACGTGGTGTCGCTTGTGACCACACTAAAATTAGTAGCGGGATCAGGCGAAACACTGCATTGAGACGTTAACCGTAGTGGGGTAGGGCGCAGTCGGAGACCGTAACTGGTCTGCGGCTGCATCAACTGCGTTTGGTGGCCGGTTTAACCTCCAAAGCGTCGATACCGACTACCCGGACCAAATTTTGTTAGGGCCAGCGGCCCTTAGCCTGAGGCGTCAATGCAAAGCCAACAGCCTGAAAGTCAGAAGAACCTGATCCTCGCGATCGCCTTGTCGGCGGCCGTGCTGATGGCTTGGCAATTCTTTTACGCCGGGCCGAAAATGGCCGAGGAGCGGGTGCGTCAGGAAAAGCAGAAGCTGCAGCAGACCAGCCAGCCGGTCGCCGGTCAACCAGCCAATCCAGGCGCTGTGACGGCACCGGGCACACCGGGCGTTGTCGGCGCACCAGCCGTCGCCGCCCCGGCTGTCGCGTTGAGCCGTGAAGCAGCTATCGCCACCAGCCCGCGCGTTACCATTGTCACGCCATCGCTGAAAGGTTCGATTGCATTGAAAGGCGGTCGTTTCGACGACCTCTACCTGACTAAATATCGCGAGACGGTCTCGCCCACCAGCGCAAACATCGAGTTGTTCTCGCCAAGCAATGGCCCAAGCCCTTACTTTGCCGAGTATGGTTGGGCTGCTGCCGCTGGCAACACACAGCCGATGCCAGACCGCGACACGCTATGGACAGTCGCGAAGGGTGATCAACTCACGCCGACGACCCCGGTCGTGCTGGCATGGGATAACGGCAAAGGCCTGAAGTTTAGTCGTACCATCAGCATCGATGACCAAGCGATGATGACGGTCCAAGACAGCGTCAACAACACGACAGCCGCGCCCGTCTCCATGTTCCCTTATGCGCGCATCTACCGCGCTGGCACGCCAGTGATTCAAGGCTTTTATATTCTGCACGAAGGCTTGATTGGTGTCGTCGGCGAGCAGGGCCTGCAGGAATTGGCTTATGCCGACGTGGTCAAAGACAACGGCGCCAAAACATTCGAGAAAGTGACGGGCGGCTGGCTCGGCTTTACTGACAAATACTGGGCAACTACGCTCATTCCAGGCGGCACAGAGCCCTATCAAGCGAGCTTCCGGGCGCCGGAAAAGAAGGGCCAGCTCGCCCCGAACTCAAAAGAAAGCTTTCAGACCCAGTACCTGATGGCGGAAGCCGTTGTGGCGCCTGGTGCCACGAAAACGGTTGAAGGCCGCATGTTCGCGGGTGCCAAAGACGTCAAGCAGATCGAAGCCTACAAAAACGCCCTGAACATTAACCTGTTTGACCGGATGGTGGACTGGGGTTGGTTCTATTACATCACCAAGCCACTGTTCTATCTGATCGACTGGCTGTCGAAAATGCTCGGCAACTTCGGCCTCGCTATTCTCGCCACCACTGTTCTGGTTAAAGCCGCGTTCTTCCCGCTCGCCAACAAGTCGTATGAATCGATGGCGAAGATGAAGAAAATGCAGCCGGAGATGGAGAAAATCAAACTTCGCTATCCCGACAAGATGGACCAGCAAAAAGCGCTGATGGATCTCTACAAAAAAGAGGCAATCAACCCGATGGCGGGCTGTCTGCCGATGCTGGTGCAGATTCCGGTGTTCTTCGCGTTGTATAAGGTGCTGTTCGTCACCATCGACATGCGCCACGCCCCGTTCTACGGCTGGATCAAGGATTTGTCGGCTCCCGATCCGACCTCGCTGTTCAACCTGTTCGGCTTGCTGCCGTACAATGTGCCTGAATTCCTGCAGGTCGGCATCTGGCCGCTGATCATGGGCGTGACGATGTGGCTGCAGATGCAGCTGAACCCAAAACAAGCCGACCCGATCCAGCAGCAGATCTTCAACTGGATGCCGGTGATGTTCACGTTCATGCTGGGTACCTTCCCGGCAGGCCTCGTGATCTACTGGGCCTGGAATAACGTGCTGTCGATCTTCCAGCAGGGCTTCATTATGAAGCGCCAGGGCGTTGAAGTGCCGTTGCTGGCCAACATCGGCCTGGACAGGTGGTTTGGTAGTGCCGCCGCTAAGGCCACAACTGAGGCCACGAAAGCCGCCCAAGTCGCGGAGAAAAATGCGGCTAAGTTGGCCGCGAAGGCCAGCCGTGAAGTTGTCGAGACAGAGGCCGTTTCTGTGACCGAAGCTGAAGTCACAGCTCCATCGCAGGATGCGGGCAAGCCAACGGCACCAGCAAACACCGCACAAGCGCTTCCACCGCAAGTGCAACAGCGCCAGCAGCAGCCGTTGAACATGGGCAAATCCGGCAAGAATCCGAAGCCACAGCCAAAACCGAAGAACAAGCGCTAGGCGTCAGCCTCGCGCGGCCCAGGACCGGGCGCAGGAACGAGAACCATGAGTCAACCCCACGCTGCCGGTCTGCCTCCCTCTGCAGAGCGGATGTTCGCCGGTGGCTGGATCTTCGTCCGAGGCGTGCCTGCTCTTGAGTTCCTGCCGCCCGGCGACCGCCCCGAGATCGCGTTCGCCGGTCGCTCCAACGTCGGAAAATCCAGCCTGATCAACGCGCTGGTCGGACACAGCGGCCTCTGCCGAACGTCGAACACGCCCGGCCGGACGCAGGAGTTGAACTTCTTCCGCCCACCTGACATGGGGCCGACGACAGTCCATTACCTCGTGGACATGCCCGGTTACGGCTTTGCCAAGGCTCCGAAGGAGAAGGTTGACGCCTGGACCAAGCTGGTGAAGGACTATCTGCGCGGTCGCCAGATGCTGAAGCGCGTATTCCTGCTGATCGACAGCCGCCACGGCATCAAGGCCGTCGATGACGAGATCATGGACCTTCTAAACGAAGCCGCCGTAACCTATCAGGTGGTGTTGACCAAGGCCGATAAGATCAAGGCACATGAACTAGATGCGCTGATCATCAAAACCACCGCCCAGGTCGCCAAACAGCCCGCTGCCTTTCCCGTGGTGCTGTCCACCTCGTCCGAAAAGGGCCAGGGCATGCTCGAGCTGCGCGAAACGATTTATGATCTCATCACGATCAAATAGTTCGGCGCCATCGCGTGAAGGGCTGGACGTAGGTTGGGTCAAGCTTTTCGCGCGACCCAACATCCACGGGTGGTGCCGACCAATTTTTGCCACCAGCCGTGGATGTTGGGTCGCGCAAGAGGGCTTGACCCAACCTACGTCCAGCTAAAGCCGCTGATCTTCGGCGATCCTTCAACTAAAAAAGGCCGCATCTTTCGACGCGGCCTCGTTCGTTTCTGCGCCAGCTGGACCGTTAGTTGGTCTGCTGGATCGCCGAGATGCGCCAAGCTTGCGTTGGGGCACCGCGAGGGCGGCGGAAGGTCCAGATCTCGGTGACTTCCTGCAAATCAGTCTGGCTGCCAGAGATAACGCGGCCCGACTTGATGTCGACCTTGGCATCGCGCAAGGCGTAACGCATTGCAACGGTGGCGAATTCGCCGTCCTTTTCAACCCAGGCCTCGGACAAGTCGCCCTGCAGCAACTTAACGTCGCTCAGTTCGTTACGGACGCCTTGTGATGCATCCGCATCCAAGTCGTCATTGAAATACGACACCATTTCCGGCGTTGCCAGGAACGGCAGCGCGGCGCGGTCCTGACGACCGTAGCTGAGCTGCGCCTTCGTCAACATCATTTCAAACGCGTTGAAATCGTCCGAGGAAATGTCCAGCTTCTGCGGAGCCGGGGCCAGTGGAGCCGAACCACCACCGAAGCCAGAAACGTTGGCCTGCTGCGGCTGCATCTCACGGGACATCGCGTTATTGTTCAGCGGGTTATTGCTGTGCGCACCGGTCATATTGGAGCTGGCCGGGGCTGCCGCCATGGCCGGACGGTTGCGGTTGCGGAAGAAGTTGTAGGCCAGGAATGCCAAGCCTGCGACCAGCAGGATCTGCAGAATCATGCCAAACATCGCACCCATGGCACCGAAGCCACCAAACAGGCCTGCGAGGCCGAGACCCATCAGGCCGCCCATCAGCAAGCCCTTGCCCATACCGCCGAGCAAGCCAGGCTTTGCCGCTTGAGTTGCAGCGGCGCCAGCCGTTGCCGCACCAGTTGTAGGTGCAGTAGAACGCTCCATTGGAGAGGCCTTCGGGGCAGTGTTAGTAGCCGGTGGCGGCGTTGTGCTCTGGGTTCCACGGGAGCCCGAGCTCTTAGAATTGCCAACACGGGCGTCGGCGATGCCTACACCGACACTGAGTGCAGCGATGGCTGCAACGGCTACAGTCAGAAAGCGAGAACGAAAAGTCATTGCCAGATCCCTTTGACACGCCAAGACGGAATTCACTCCACTTACATATGGTCAACCTGCATACTTCCGTCTAGGTCTAGCGGTAAAAATATTTGTGGATTTCTCTCATTATCCGGTTGCAAATTGTTAACGTGCAACCCGCCCTAACAGATCACATCTCATCGCCACCACGAACTTGGTCGTGTTAGGGATCGTCCATGACCACCGACGTATCCAAAACTGAGCCGTCGACAGTGCCTGTTGTGGCCGTGCCGCCGCCGATTTTGGGCCTGCTGCGTCCAGTAACGGCCCTGATGATCGCCGCGTCAATCTTGATGATGGGCAATGGGCTTTTGGGAATGCTCATCCCGCTGCGGGCCGACGCCGAGCAATTCACCCGGCTGGAGATCGGCATTCTCGGTTCCTGCTACTACGCCGGACTGATGGTCGGCTGCTGGCTTTGTCCTGCCATCATCGGACGCGTAGGCCATATCCGCGCGTTCGTCGCCTTTACCGCCAGCGCAACGATTACCCCCCTGCTACACGCGTTGTTCCCGACCCCGGAAGTCTGGTGGGCGCTGCGGGCGCTCAACGGCCTATGTTTCGCCGGCCTATTCATGGGTATCGAGAGCTGGTTGTCCGGCGCTTCAACACCCGAGACGCGCGGCCGAATTCTGGGGCTCTACACCGTCATCAACCTGACCGTGGTGACGCTGGGCATCCAGATGATCGGGCTGATGGACTCGAAATCGTTCCAGCTGTTCTCGCTGGTCGCCATTCTGTTCACGTTGGCCGCCGTGCCGGTGGCATTGACGCCAAACGCACCGCCGCAGACCCCGCGTTCAACCCGGCTGAGGCTGGGCTGGCTGATCAGCGTCTCGCCGGTGGCCGTGCTTGGCTGCTTCTTTACGGGGCTGGCCAACTCCGGGTTTTGGACACTCGCACCGCTGTATGCTAAGGGGGCGGGCCTGACGACGGCGCAAACGGCGCTGTTCGTGACCACCGCAGTTCTGGGCGGTGCCGCCAGCCAATGGCCAGTCGGCCAGCTGTCCGACCGTTTCGGCCGTCGACCGCTGCTGGGCATATTTGGGGCACTGGCAAGCTTATCCGGCGTGCTGCTGTACACGTTCTCCAAGGGGCAAACAGGTTCGCTCTACCTGCTGGCGGCATTTTATGGCATCTGCGCCTTTCCGGTCTACCCGCTGTGCGTTGCCCATGCCAACGACCTCGTGCACCGCAAGCGCGCCGTCGAGGTGTCGAGCGGGTTGCTGATGACCTTCTCGATCGGTGCAGTGGTGGGTCCATTGCTGGCATCGCTGGCGATGCGCAATGCCGGGCACGGGGCACTGTTCCTGCATTCAGCTCTGGCGCATGCGCTGATTGTCGTCGTCATCCTGGTCCGCATCCAGTTGCGGCCTAGTTTGCCCACTGCCCGTGCCAAAGATTTCGTCGTGCTACCCCGCACCACACCGGCTGTTTTCGACCTGGATCCACGCGGCGACGGACCGGCACCCGAAAAATCGATGACGCAACAAAACACTGCCTAATTGTCGCGCTAGGCATAGGAACAATTAGGCACTACAGTTTAGCGTGACGAATAACAGTTATCGGTGCATAGTGGTGGCCGAAGCAGGACGGGTGCTTGGGGCACAGATGAAATGCATCTCTGTTAACGCAAACGCTATCTCTTGGTTTTAGTGCATGTGACGGTTTGAGCACTACAAATCCCCAAAACCTGACGGGAAGCTAAGTTCATGAGTATCTCGTTTCGCAATGATTTCGGCCCGGACATGCGGGTCATCAACGGCAACCAGGGTGAAGCGCGCGCTGGCGATAGCTTGGCAGCGGCCACGCCTGTGCCACCCGCTATTTTTACAGTTGCACAAGATCCTCGTTCAACTGATAGTCGTCCACCAGAATTCCGCACGCCCGAACTGCGTTCGCCTGACCTGCGGTCATTCGATGCGCGGCTAACCGAAATCAAAAATGGCGCGAACCCGCGCGATATCTCGGATGTCAAGATGGATCAGATCCGAGAACTGCTGTTCGGTGAAGTACAACGCCAGAGCGAGCAACGCATAACTTTGCTGGAAGCCAAGGTCCGTGACCTTGAAACGTCGCTGCAGCATCGGTTGGACGCGATGCAGGCTCGCATCGACGCGCTGGCGGCGGAAACCCGGGGGGATCGTCGTTCAACCCTCGACGAACTGGCGCGCGGCATTTCCGATCTCGGCGAACGGGTAAAGCGTATCCCGCGCGATTGAAGCGTGGCGGCAGCTCATCGAAGTCTGAGGAAGTTATGGCCATCCAAGCCGGCGTCTCCCGCCTGAAGGAGCTGCTGTTCGACAACGAACGCGAGCAACTCGCGTACTTGCAGAACCGCGTCGAGCAGCTTGCCACCAGCGAGCCCGAGAAACGCCGCGAACTCGCCGAAGGCCTCAGCCGCGACCATCTGCAGGCGCTAACCGACAGCGAGGTCGTCATCAAGCGCGAACTCGGCGCTCGACTGGACGAACTGTTTGAAAAGGTCGGTGATGATGATCGCCTACGGGCGAGCGTCACCTCCATCCTTGACGGCGCGCTGCGTGACGCGGAAGTGCAAAAGCACGAGAAAATGTCCCGTGCCGTCGCGCCGCTGGTCGTCAAAACCATCAAGACCGAGCTGCACAACAGTCGCGATGAGCTGGTCGAGGTGCTGTACCCGATGACCGGGCAGATGGTGAAATCGTTCGTCAACAGCGAGATGAAAAAGCTCAAAGATCAGATCAACCAGGATCTTGAGCGCCGCATTAGCAGCAACCCGCTGATGCTACTGTTCAAGGGCAAAGCTGCGGGGCGTTCCGCCGCCGATATCGCCATCGCCGACACCCAGCGCCTGCGCGTCGAAGAAATCTATATGATCCGTCGTGGCTCTGGCGAGCTGGCCCAACGCTGGCCGGAGCCGGAGAACGGTAGCGCGGCGCTGAGCAACAGCGACATCCACATGAGCGGCGTCATCACCGCCGTCAACGAGTTTGCCAGCCACGCCCTCAAAGACGACGGCAACTTGCGCGGCTTCGAACTCGACGATTGCCGCATCTACCTGCGGGCATCACCAGCCTACCTGCTGGCCGCCAAATGCCGTGGCGTCCCCTCAGCTGGCATCGAGGCCAAGCTGGACGAGGAGTTTGTCAAGCTGATCGAGCGCAACCGCCAGCTCATGGACAACGCTGCGGCACCCACACAAGGCCTGGCGCAAAGTCTCCTGGCCCCGCTGGCCGAGGCGCTCAACCAATCCGTGACCGAATTCGATGCGCCCGGTGCCACCGCTGAACGCGCCGGTCTCAATCCGCTTAAAATGATCGCGTGGCTGATTGCCCTACCGATCCTCGCCTACATCGCGTGGATTGCCTGGACAGCGTTCGCGACAGAGCAGGTGCGAACCACCGCCAACACAATCCTCTCGGCGTCGCCGGAAATGATCGGCTATCCCACGACGCTTGAGGTTTCCCCACGCGGTCATATCGTGACGCTGTCCGGCCTCGTGCCGAATGCCGCCGTCAAGACCGAGATCGAGGAACGCTTGGCCCGTGAGCTGAGCGGTTCGCAATTTATCAACCGCCTCGCCGTTCTCCCGAACGTTGACCCAACGCCGCAAATCGCCCCACAGATTGCCTCGGTTCGCAGCGACATCAGCGCGTTGGAGCGTGCGTTGACTGAGCGCCTTGTGCGCCGGTCCGTCGATAGGGCAGCGCAGCGCCTCATCGAAACCGGACCGGAATTGACACGGCTCGAGCAGGCACTGACCGACGATACCAAACGGGCGAGGGTGCGCGTCATCGCAGCTGAATTGCGGCAGTCCGCCGCCGAGCTTTCTAACCCGCAATTGAACTGGGCTGCAGCAGTCCCCGCCATTACAGCGAAGCTAAGCGCATCTGGTGATACCCTCGCTACATTGCTGCAAGGGCCCGGTGCACTTCAGGCAGCAACCCGGCCAATCCCCGCCGCAGTTGACCTAATGAGCGCCGCCGACAATCTGGCGGCAGCGGCCGAACGCTTGGCGGCCGTCACTGTCGCTGTGACACAGTCAGCCCAGATCAAGCCTGTCATCGTCACGCCACCAGCGCCAACGCCGGCACCAGCGCCAATCCCAGCCACAACGGCCAAGGAGCGGCTGGCCGTTTGGGTTCGCGAGAACGCCATTTTCTTCAGCAGCGGCAATGAATATCGCGACACCGATGGGGCCAACAAGAAACTTGATGCACTGGCCAAACTAATCATCGAGGCAAAAGCCTTCGTCCGTGTTGTTGGCTTCACCGATGATGGCGGTGGCGCGCAACGCAACATGCCCATCGCCCAAGCGCGCGCAGAGAAAGTTGGTGCCGCGTTGGCCGAGCGGGGGGTCCCGGCAGCGCTGCTGGCGGCAATCGGTCGGGTCAACGTCGGTGATGTCAGCACCATCACCGGCCCGCAGAGCCCGAATCGTCGCGTCGAATTCCACATCGGCTTCAACGGCGAAGTGTCCCCATGACGGTGCGCAAAATCATGCTGTTGGGCGAGATCGGCGTCGGCAAGACGTCGATTGTTCGGCGGCTGGCGTTTGACCGGTTCGACGGCATCTACAAAGCCACCCTCGGCACGGATGTGTATCGCTATGAAGTGACGCCGCCGCCGGGGGACGAGCCCTTCCATCTGATCGTCTGGGATACCGACGGCAATTTCGGCGCCAGTATTTTCGAGCACGTCTACGTCAAGCAGGCCCACGCCGCGCTGATCATCGGCGACGTCTCGCGCCGGACGACACTTGAGCACATGGTCAAACTGGGCGCTGGTTTCATGGAAGCCTTGCCCGGCCGTCCGTTCAGCTATGTGATCAACAAAATCGATTTGCTGGCCCCCGGTGACACCCTCGACCTGCCGCCCGGCCTTGAAACAGATGAATTTCCGACGATCCGCACGAGCGCCAAAACAGGTGAGCATGTCCGCCAAGCCTTCCACGA
>JAYSVA010000533.1:0-2485 GCA_043718785.1 Hyphomicrobiaceae bacterium | reverse complement strand
TGAAGCTGTGCAACGCCACCACCAGCCGGATTGGCATTGCCATCGGTTACCAGGACCCGAAGGCAACAGGTGACGCGAAGTTCGCCACCGAGGGCTGGTGGAACATTGGCGCGCAGGCGTGCGAAACCTTGATCCGTGGCCCGGTGCCCGGCCGCTTCATCTATGTCCATGCCGTCGATTATGACCGCAGCGGCGAGTGGACCGGCACGAACATCATGTGTACAGCGGACCGGACCTTCGCGATCAAAGACGTCAAAGACTGTCAAAAGCGCGGCTATAAGAGTACGGGTTTCTATGAAGTCGACACCGGCGACGCCAAAGAGTGGACGATCCGCTTGGGCGACCCGGACACACAGCCGAAACAGAAGTAAGGAGCTAGGCTCACATGAGGCGCAACCGACGCGTTAAGATTATCGCCACTCTCGGCCCCGCCTCGCAAGAACCGGAGATGCTGGAGAAGGTGTTCATTGCCGGTGTGGATATGTTCCGCATCAACATGAGCCACTCGACGCATGACATGGCGCGCAACCTGCTGGTGTCGGTGCGCGAGCTGGCCAAGAAGCATCGCCACCCCATCGGCATTCTCTGCGATCTGCAGGGGCCGAAATTCCGCCTCGGCGAGTTCGGCGGCGGGCGCGTGTTCGTCAAGGAAGGCGAGGTCTTTACGTTCGACCGGACCGAGACGGCGGGCAGCGATAAGCGCGTGTTCCTGCCGCATCCATCGGTGTTCGAGGGCGTGAAGCCCGGCCATATTCTGCTGCTCGACGACGGCAAACTGCGGATGCGGGTGATCGAGACGAAGACGGACAGCATCGCTGCTGAGGTGATGGTTGGCGGCGCGTTGGCGAGCCGCAAGGGCATCGCTATGCCCGACACCCTGCTGCCGATTAGCCCGCTGACAGAAAAAGACAAAGCCGACCTCGATTGCTGCCTCGACCTTGGTGCGGACTGGATCGCGCTGTCGTTCGTGCAGCGCGGTGAAGACGTGCGCGAAGTTGCCAAGAAGGTCGAAGGCCGCGCCTCGATCATGGTCAAAATCGAGAAGCCGTCGG
Organism: Hyphomicrobiaceae bacterium; assembly: GCA_043718785.1. Lineage (GTDB taxonomy): Bacteria > Pseudomonadota > Alphaproteobacteria > Rhizobiales > Hyphomicrobiaceae > JAYSVA01. Next base: position 1,433 of record JAYSVA010000533.1, on the reverse strand, counting down.
CTATCGATGATCTTGACGACATTATCAAAGCCGGTGACGGATTCATGGTCGCACGCGGCGATCTCGGCGTTGAACTGCCGGTTGAGCGGGTGCCAGGCCTGCAGAAGCAGATTACGCGGCAGGCGCGTGCGGCGGGCAAGCCCGTAGTTGTCGCCACGCAAATGCTGGAGAGCATGATTTCGTCGCCAGTGCCAACGCGCGCCGAAGTGTCAGACGTTGCCACCGCCGTGTTCGATGGCGCTGATGCGGTGATGCTGTCGGCTGAATCGGCCGTCGGTCAGTTCCCGGTTGAGGCGATCTCGATGATGGATCGCATCGCCATCGAAGTTGAGAAAGATCCGAGTTACGACGCGATTGTTCATGCAACCCGGACGCCACCGATGGCGACGGGTGCGGATGCGATTGCGGCGGCCGCTCATGCCATCGCCGACACAGTGAAACTGTCGGCGATCGTTTGCTTCACGGCGACCGGCTCGACGGCGCTGCGGGTCGCACGTGAACGGCCAAACCTGCCGGTGATCGGCCTGACGCCGGTGCTGCAAACCGCGCGGCGGCTGTCGACGGTGTGGGGCGTGCAGTCCTATCTGACCAGCGACCCGGAAAACCTTGCTGATATGGTGCGCAAGGCCTGCAAGATCGCCTTCGATGAAGGCTTCGTCAAAGCCGGCGGCGGTATTCTGATCACCGCTGGCGTGCCGCTCGGCTCGCCCGGCGCCACCAACATGATCCGTATGGCCTTCGTCGATGACAAAGGTGCCCCGGTTGCTGAGAACTTGTGAGGCCAGGGGGAGTGCAGATATGTGAAGTGGCATTCTTCGTGTGGCTGCCCCTCACCCTCGGTCTGATTTGGCTTGCGCCAAATCGACCGACACCCTCTCCCCATGCAAGTGCAGCGCATGGGGAGAGGGCTAAATTCCCGTTTGTTTTCAATATTGAATTTGCTTCACTTGCCCTCTCCCCGCCCGCTTGCGGGGAGAGGGTGTAGGCTGATCGGGCGCAAGCCTGATCAAGCCGGGGGTGAGGGGCGGCCGCTTGCTCCGACCCACTTTTGTTCGGCAGCGTCAGTTCAGTGGCTATTAGGTGATCAACTGCCGATGCTGGGCGATCACCGCGAGTACGTCGCTCGGGCTGGTGGCAGGGTCGAGGCGGGCGAAGTTGGCGTCCACCGCGGTCAATGCCACATCGAGCAGGGTGTGGAATTCGGGGCGGTCGACTTCGATGGTGCCGAACTGGCGTAGGTGGTCGGTGACGAACTGCGTATCGAGCAGCTTGTAGCCACCTGCAATGAGGCGAGCGCAAAGATAGATCAGCGCGATTTTGGACACATCCGTGCGGGTCGAGAACATGCTCTCGCCGAAGAACGCACCACCCACCGATACGCCGTAGAGGCCGCCAACCAGCGTGTCGCCCTCCCACACCTCAACGGTGTGGCA
>JAYSVA010000532.1:0-5376 GCA_043718785.1 Hyphomicrobiaceae bacterium | reverse complement strand
AACGCCCCACTCACTTCAGCTTCAGCCCCACAACGCGCACCAAGCCATCCGGCAGCTGTTTGTAGCCTTCCAGCTTGACTGTGTGGGCGATGATCATCAGGCGGTGGTAGAGGTAGAGGGTGCCACCCGCGCCGCCCAAAACCTTTTCGGCAACTTTGGAGTAGGCAGCTTTACGGTCGGCGAGGGTGCCTTTCGTGCGGGCGTCGTCGAGCGCGGCGTCCACGTCGGCATTGCTGTAACCCGCATAGTTCTGCGGCGCTTTGGTCTTAAAGAACTGATAGCTGTTGCCATCCGGATCGACCCGGCCCGACCACGCCAGCATGTAGGCCTGATAGCGGCCTTCCTCGGCCTCTTTCAGCGACGTCGCGAATTCGGTGACGCGGATCTTGACGTCGAACCCGGCTTCACCGGCCATCGCCTGGATCACCTCGGCCACCTGCCGTGTTTCCGGGTTGTTCGGCACCATCAGGTCGATGGCGAGCGGTGTCTTGACGCCTGCATCCGCCAGCAGCTTCTTGGCCTTGGCGACGTCGCGGCCCGGCACCGGGAACTTCTCCTGGAAGTAAGCGCTTGTTGGCCCGACCCACTGGTTGCCCGGCACGAATTCGCCGTTGAACACCACTTCGGTGATCGCCTTGCGGTCGAGCGCGGCTTCGAACGCCTGGCCGACGCGCGGATCAATGCCGAACGCAGTTTTGGCGGCGTCACCTTTGCCGACGTTCAAGGTCAGGCCCTGGTAGCCAAGCTCCGGCACGGTGGCGAGCTTGAGTTTCGGGTTGGCCTTGATCTCCTTCAAGTCGGTCGCCAGCGAGCGCTCGATCAGGTCAAGATCGCCGGATTTCAGGTTCGCAAGCCGCACAGTCGATTCCGTCACTGGGCGATAGATGATGCGGTCAATGTGGACGTTGGCAGCGTTCCAGTAGTCGGCGAATTTCTCGACGACGATACGGTCCTGCTGCACCCGCTCAACGAACTTGTAGGGGCCAGCGCACACCGGCTTCAGGCCGAATTTGTCGCCCGCTGCGGTTGCGACCTTAGGCGACACGATCATGCCGGCGCGGTCGGACAACTGCGCGATCAGCGGAGCGAACGGGGCTTTGAGCGACAGCTTCACCGTCGTTGGGTCAACCACCTCAACCTTGTCGATGGCGCCGATCTCGGATTTGCGGAACGAGCCGGTCATGTTCAAATGCCGCTCCAGCGAGAATTTGACGGCCTCGGCATCCATCGCTTCGCCGTCGTGGAATTTAACGCCGGGGCGCAGCTTGATGGTGACGGTTTTGCCATCCGCCGCAGTTTCGTGGCTGAGCGCCAGCTGCGGCACGATGTTGGCCTTGTCGTCGATGTCGAACAGCTTGTCGCAAAGCGACGCGAACACGATGCGCCCGACGTAGGTGCGCGCCAAGCTCGGATCGAGCACATCCGGATCTTCAGCCAACCCGATGCGCAGCTGTGTTTGTGCCTGCGCAGCCCCGGTCAAGGTCAGCAACGACAGCAGCACGGTACCTAGAAACCTAACGATCATGCGACTTCTCCGTTCTAAACGTTCATTCGACTGTGAACTTTACCACTGCCCCAAGTGGCGGGGATAACTTTTTTTACTCAGCAATATCATCATGTTGGCCGCTAATGCATCCTACACACCGCCCTCCCCTTGGAATGCCAGGATCAGCTTTTCGAGTGCTGGGTTGCGGACGCCATCCTGCGGTACCATCCCGGCGCCGCTGCCGAGCGTTGGCCACAGATGACAGGCGGTGGCGTGGTCATGCGCATCGGACGTCAGCGGCGGTCGCTCGGCACCGCACAGTTGAGTTGCATGCGCACAACGTGGATGCAGGTGGCAGCCGGTCGGCGGCGAAATCGGGCTTGGCGGATCGCCAGGCAGCAAGGCGCGCGCCGCCCGCTTGACCGGCGTCGGCAGCGGGATCGCCGACAGCAGCGCCCGGGTGTACGGATGGCGCGGATCGGCGAACAACGCGTCGGTCTGGCCGGTCTCAACCATGCGGCCGAGGTACATCACCGCCACCCGGTCGGCGATGTGCTTGACGACGCTCAAATCATGGCTGATGAACAGGTAGGCCAGCCCGAACTTCTGCTGCAGGTCGCGCAGCAGGTTCAGCACCTGCGCCCGCACCGACACATCGAGCGCCGACACCGGCTCATCACAGACGATCAGCTTCGGGCCGGGTGCCAACGCCCGCGCAATAGCGATGCGCTGCCGCTGCCCGCCGGAGAACTGATGCGGATAGCGCTGCGCCGCTTCGGGCCGCAGCCCCACCGTCTGCAGCAGCTCGGCAATGCGGTCGCGCCGATCCGTGGCGCTGAGTTGCGTATGCAGCCGCAGCGGTTCGGCCAGCGTGTCGAACACCGTCATGCGCGGATTGAGCGAGGCATACGGGTCTTGGAAAATCAGCTGCGCTTTCGACCGCAGCGCCCGCAGCTCTTCCGTGCCGAGCCCGCCAATATCCTGGCCGTCGAACTGCACGGTGCCCGCCGACGCCTCGATCAGCCGCAGAATCAGCCGCCCCACCGTCGACTTGCCACAACCGGACTCGCCCACCAGCGCCAACGTCTCGCCCGCCTTGATGTCGAAGCTAACACCATCGACGGCGCGCACTTCAGCAACCGGACGGCCCAGCAGCGAGCGTCGCACGACAAAGCGCTTCTCAAGATCGCGGACTTGCAGAAGTGGTTGATGCAGTTGGCTCATGGGCGCACCTCAAGGATGCGAACGTAGGTTGGGTCAAGCCCAATTGCGCGACCCAACATCCACGGCAAACATTGGCGGGCGGGGCACCAAAGTTGTTGGGTCGCGCCACGTGGTTTCGCTGCGCGCAACCACGCCGCTTGACCCAACCTACAAGTGACCGGCTTCATCATGCCACTAACGCCTCCAGCGGGGTGCGCCAGCAGCGGGACAAATGGCCGTCACCAGCTGCCCGAAGCGGTGGGGCTTCGCGACGGCACTGCTCGACCACGAACGGACAGCGCGCGGCGAACCGGCAGCCAGCGGCCATCTCCGTCAATTGCGGCGTCAATTTCGGCACCATGCCGCGGATCGCCGTGAGCCGCGCGCGCTTTTCGGTTAGGCGCGGCAATGCGCCAAGCAGCCCGACGGTGTAGGGATGCTGCGGCGCTTCAAACAACTGGGCCACCGTTGCCTGCTCGACGATTTCACCGGCGTACATGACGATGACGTCATCGCAAAGCTCCGCCACGACGCCGAGATCATGGGTGATGAACAGGATTGACGCCCCCGTCTCGGCCGCTAAATTGCGCAATAAATCAAGCACTTGCGCCTGTATCGTCACGTCAAGGGCGGTGGTCGGCTCATCGGCGATCAGCAGCGCCGGACGGCACGCCAGCGCCATCGCGATCATCACCCGCTGCCGCATGCCACCAGACAGCTTGTGCGGATACTCATCAACCCGTTGTTCGGGCGAGGGAATGCGCACCTGTCGCAACAGCGCGATGCTCTCCAGCCGGGCCTGGCTGGCATCAAGCTGGCGATGGCAGCGCAGCGCTTCGCCGATCTGATCGCCCACCGTGAAGCTCGGATTGAGCGACGTCATCGGCTCCTGGAAGATCATCGCCAGCCGGTTGCCGCGTAAGCCCCGCATCTCGGCCTCGGGCAGCGCCAGCAGATCCTGGTCGCCGAAACGGATCGAGCCGGACACGCGGGCCGTGCCCTTCGGCAGCAGCCGCATCAGCGACAGTGCCGTCACGCTCTTGCCGCAACCGGATTCGCCGACCACGCCCAGCGTCCGCCCGGCCTGCACCTGAAAACTGATACCCGTGACCGCAGGCGTCACGCGCCCCTCGTCACCGGCGAAGCCGACGCTCAGATTGCTCACGTCCAGCAGTGCGGCCAATGCCATTTGTCTCCCCCGACCGTTTGCGGACCGGCTGCATCAAATCGCGGATTACGGAGGGCGGCAAGGGGCGATTGCCCCATGATCATGCAAGTGCAAAGATGCCGCAAATTAGATCTTGTCAGCGCCAACGGGCTTGCTGCCATTACGCTCAGCCGGGCGGTAGGGTTTTTCGCTTTGCTTTTCATTCTCATACAACTGCAGCAGGTAGGCATCGATTTCCGGGTCGGCTTCGCTCAACCGCCCCTGGTAGGCCACCTGCTTGTCCTGCCGCTTGATGGCCCGGGATAGTGCGCCCGACTTCTTGGTCCGCCGCGCGCCGCTAATCAGCAGCGGATGATCGGGCTCTTGCAGATCCAACTCCTCCAGAAACGTCTCGCGCAGCGCATAGAACGACTGCAGAATGGCGTGACGGGCCAGCGTCCGCTGCTCGTCGGAGATCACCGAGGTCTTGCGCGGATCAATGCTTTGCAGCGCCCGGCGCATATCATGTAGCGGCGCGTAAGGGTAAAGCCCGATCAACTCGCGGGTTTCACCGACATTGCGGTAGACGATCCGCATGTTATCCAGCGTCTCGCTGATCCGGCAGAACGCCGCAACATAGTCGTCGGTTGTTGGATACGTTTTGGCGCAATACGTGAACAGCGCCGACTTGGTGGAGACGATGTTGCGCCATTCCTGCTCCAACGACTCGACGAACTTGGAGCGCTTTTGGAAAACGTTGGCGAGATAGGCGGCAACCACCGTCACGAACACCAACGCCATATCCTTCAGGTACTCGTAAAAGTCCTTGATCACACCGGCCACTGGTGAATTCTGTACCCACGGCACATGATCACCCAACTTCGTCGCCAGCGAAATCAGCAGCACCAGACCGAGCAACAAATAGACACGCCGCAGCGTGCGGTTCAGGCGTCGGCGCGTCATAGCATCCCCCTCAAATCTGCAGCTATGCGAATGCCGAGGAGTGAAGCACGGGGAGGTAGCCAGCGCCAAGTAGTCTCACAATCGATGGCGGTGTCAGCACCTCGAGCACCGTGTCCGGTGAAATCGGCAGCGCCGCACTGTAGCCGTCAAACGACCAGGGATGAAACCGCCCCGCCAGCAGCATTCCCGTCATTGGCGGCTGCCCTGCTGGCGCGCGCTGCCAGCGGACAAACGTGGCATCGGGCAGATCTTTCCGGCGCGCCTTCCAGATTGGCTTTTCACCCGCTGCTGACATCCGTTCGCGCTGCAGCTGATCATCCATGTCGCCAGCAGTAGCCCGGCCCGGCAAATTTTGCGTTGCATTCCACAGCGTTGCGAAGTGCATCGCCGCTTCTCGCCGACACTCGAAGCACGGGCGGTGACCGGCACTTAGCGCCGTGGCCTCATCGAGAAAAAACAACTCTGTGTAGCGGTTCGGTGCCATCACTTGCCGACGACGCCCTTTGAACGCCAGCACGCAGCAGATCCATTGCTTCGAATGCCAGCGCTTGCTTCCCAGCTGCCGGTCCGGCCCGTG
>JAYSVA010000531.1:0-12913 GCA_043718785.1 Hyphomicrobiaceae bacterium | reverse complement strand
GGCGGCGGGCCTGATGTGCATCGCGGCTGACCACGGCCAGCCGCCGCAGCTCATCTGCACTGTAGTCGTCGCGTAGCTCGACAGCCGCTGGCATCCTCGCCCCCCCCCGAATCAGTTGCCTGATCCGGTGACGGAATCACAGACCAAGCCGCGAGGGAATCCCTCGCCACAAGAGTCAGCGCCAGTGAAGGTTGGTGTTAAAACTCGAATGAAAAACAAGGCGATTGCCGCTGTGCTCAATCGCGCCGGGAAGACAACGGGCACGGCAACGGCTGGACGCAGTCGCGTGTGTGCAGCCTGCGTAGTAACAATGTCGTTGCGACCTATCGGGAGGGCGAGCGCGGCAACAGCGCTCTGCGAGAGCCCGTCCACAGTGCGCCGTTTGATAAAGGCTGGCCAAATTTCGGCGAATCTGCTTTGCAAATGTGCGCCGTGGATCATCAAGGCAGCTAATCTGGAACGCGCCGACGTCAAGAATGCCGCCACTATACGACGTCTCCGGCGCCCGTCGTCCGGCAATCCTCTGCAAAAAGAGCTGGGATTATAACAACATAGACAGGTGTGCATGGTGTGCATGATGAAGCAGGCTCGGGCGGCATCTGACAGTTCAAGATGACGATTGAGGGTGGTCCCGCAATCAAGGCGCGGTAGTCGCGGGTGTGCGAATTGGTCGACCCCGAAGTCTCACAAAATCAGGAGTTTGCTTAAAAGACCTTCGAAGTTCCGCATCGAATATAGGTGCAGATAAATCAATTCCAGGGCATCACTAGCGGCAAGTTCCTTTAACTTCTCGGCGGGAAGCTCCTTCAACCGGTCTCGCGACACGCATTGGAAACCTGTGAGCGACCGTTCCCCACCGCCTGGCAGTACAATTTTGGCATGGGATGGCTCCAACAGATTCATGTCACGTAGCAAGGTGCCGAACTGGGCGCTACGACGATGTTCACCTTGAAGAGCATTGGCAAATTCAAGCATCGATTGAAGATAAGCGGTGCGGTCGCCCTTGTCGTCAAATAGCCGCTGCCCCTGAGTTCCTTGCCGGTCGCAGCCTTCGTAGGCTTCATCGATACAAAGGGTCAGCGAGGTTTCGTCATCTGACTGGGAAAACACAAAGGGATAACGCCGAACGAACGCCGGGATGTAACTCGTCAACCAGGTGCCGTCCTCGGCGACGAACAGACTCTTACTCGCGTCGAGACCAAGCACGGCGACCGGCGCGGCTCCGCTGTCATCTACCGAAAATACGATAGGGAACACATGAGACGCGGCAATAAACTCGACCGTCATCAGGGGCACAGAGTTTGCGCCTGCAGCAAACCGGTAGCCACGGCCCATATCTACTGACCAGCTCTCGTGTCGAGCTTTTGAGATAGGCGTGGTTAGCTCATAGAACATCAACTGCTTCGACATTTATTTTCCTGACGGCAACGTATCACGTGATCGTGTCAAGTCATGCGGCCTGAACTTCAGACTGACCGAGCTCAGAACCGCTTCGTCGAACGCAGGTGCCAAAATCCAGTGTCCTGATCCTTGAAGCCCTTTTCGACGATCTGCCAGCCGTATGACAGTTCTGCACTGAAGTGGCGTCCCATTTCATAAGACAGACCGATACCAGCACCAGCGAGACTGCGGCTCGTTTCGTCCGCCAACTTGGAATGACTCGAGGTCCAGCCGTAGTCGAGGAAAGTGAAGGCACGCACCTGGTCGTGAACCGTCTCTGCAACGTTCCCACCCTTGCCGTGCCGCTGGAAGGTCTGGCCGAGCCAATCCCGGCGCTGGAAAGGGCCGAAAATGGCGATGCCGGGAGTGTAGAGCGTCATGTTCGTCGCGAAGCCGTTGTCACCACGGACCAGGTTCGTTTCGAAGCCACGAACGGATCCCTGGCCGCCAAGGGTGAATGACTCACTGGCGAGTAGATTGCTATTGGCCACTTGACCCGACATCGAAGTAAGGAAGCGCCAGTCACCCGGCAAATCCACCCGATGATCGAGGCCAAAGCGTGCGTAAGCGTAGCTCGCGTCCGCACCGGCGCGCAGTGCATTGAATGCGCTGTCCGAATTGCTGCCAGTTAATCCACCCGGCGAGTAGTACGAGTTGACATGCGCGCGCGTATGGCCGTACCGCCCGACTGTCTCACCTGACCAGCCCGCAGTTAACTGATAAATCTCCGCCTCAGTGTCCGTAACTGTCGTGCCACCGAACTCAAGGTTGTTGTTGCTACGCTTGAATTCCGCGCCAACCTTGACATCGTGTGACCAGCCGAAAATGCGTGGGAGTTGTTTCAAATAGTAGGCTGAAAGCTGTCGGCTGTCGCCGTCGCTCCGCACGTCGTCGCCCAACTTCGTGGTCGATGTAACATACGAGCCGACAAGCTGAAGTTCAGCACGCGAGGGCAACGGAATTTGCGCCGACAGCACATGGGCAAACAGGTTGTCGAAATTCTTGGTTGTTGTGACTTGATAGCCGACGACCTCATCGAGGCCAAATGTGTTGCCGAGAAGGAAGCCGAAATTCAGGCGGTCGTAACCGAGCGCCTTGTTGCCATCGTTATTATAGCCGGCGAACGCTGAGAACGGACGATACTCGACAGGGCGTAGTGCCACATCGGTCAAACCGAACGCGCGGCCCGGAGCATACACGGCATCAACGCGGCGGAACGGACTGCGGTTCATGTAGCGCAGATCTTCAAGCATCTGCGCGCCGTTAATGATTTGGCCAGGCTGAACCGAGGCTTTGCCGATATAGGCCTCTGCAGGAAAATAGCGATTACCTTCGACCCGCAGATCGCCAAGTCGACCGACAACCACGATCAGCTGTAGCACACCGTTTGAGAGATCTTGCTCCGGTGCCGCGACGTTGACCACGGGTAGATCCGCATCGCGGTAGGCGAGAACCACTTCGCGGGTCATGTCGCCGAGGGATTTAAGCGAGATCGCCTTGCCGAGATGGGCACGGATGGCGGCCGCTGCACCTGGGGGTAAAGTCACGGTTTGGTCGCGGACTTCAAGACCGTTTGCGGTCGTGCCGCTCTTACTGACGAGAGCTGGCTTACCGACAATGACCACGCCGCGGAGTGATTTCACCAGTGGCTTGGCGTCAGACATGCCCGGCGGTATCTCAGGGCCTTTGATAACAGCGGGCGTCCCGCCACCCGTGATCGGCGGTGCGTAACGCTTCACATCTTGCCCCCAGGCTGGAGACGTGACGCTACCCAAGAGAGAAAGGACGACAGACGCTTTGATCAGTTTTTTCATTTTTCGCCTCTATCAGCCGCCCCCGCGGCTTACGCACTTATTTTACTGTCTTCCGTGTCGCCTCAACGAAGCGACACGCCTCCACCTGCCTGAACAATCGCACCCTTCAGCCGTGCCCTCTCCGGTGCCCTCCCGCCGACAACATACTGCGGCGAGCTGGTCGTGCCAGGAGCGCTTGGGGCTGAAGGCACCACCGTAACAAGTGGGGTGGTCGGCACAAGAACATCAGCAGTCAGCGGTTTTGGGTTGGCGACAACGAGTGGTTCAGCAGCGACAACTGCAGCTGTGCCAACTACCTGTGCACGGGCCGGATGACCGTGATGATCGCTGTTGTGCGGGTAGTCTTTCCGGTGGGTGTGCTCACGATTGTCGTGGCCGTAGTCGAAGCACCGGTCCTGTGCATCGCCATTGCTACCGAACACGTCGTAGCTGCTCGCCGACGCCTTGGTGTTGCGTTCCATCCGGCGCACCCATTGGCCATCCACCATCTCGTACCTGATTGTGAAGTACCCCGGCTGGTGCGGTGACGACCCATTCGGATTGAACCGCTGGAAGGCGCTGCCACCGGCGCAATCGAAGCCGCCGCCGATGTTTGAGTGTAGACCCTCCCGGATCGGACGAATGACGTCGATGTCGGGCGACAGGATCGACGGTGGTGGTTCAAAGTAGAAGGTATAGTTGCCTGCACCGATGAATTGACTGGTATAGTCGCGGTTGGTCGCCATAGTCGTGAAGACGTGCTCATGATCCGTGCCGCCCGTACCTGCAAACACGTTGGATGGGGAGCCCGAGCGTGGCGTCACAGGGTCAGCGGCACCAATGCTGTCGTTGAAGGCAACGCCTGGCACGATGGTCAAGTTTTGCTGCGCCGGCATGAAGAAGCGGAGCTGCCCGTTGACATCCACCGCGCCCCTGCCGCCGTAGCCCGAATTGACCGACACTGGCGCTGTCGAGCCGTCGAACCTCATCACGTTCGCCGTCAGAACCGTGTCTTCAAGCGGGCTGTTCTGTCCAGCACCGATCGTGGTGATACCCTGGATACGATTGCGGATCGTACCAAGCCCGCCAACTGCGGTCTCTGGATTGACGACGCCGGGTGTCGTCGTGTGCTGATAGTGCTCGTGGCCAATGGCGCCGCCGTTCACATGCAGATCCGACATCGTGCGCAGCCAGATGTCCCCAGCAGAAACCTGGACCGTGTTGCCGCTAGCTTCGGCTGCCGCCGTGTGGTTGTGGCCGATGCGAACAACGCTGGCACCTGCGTTCAGCAGCAGTGCATCGTCGTCGCCACGTGGACCGCCGCCTGGTGCTGCACCACCAGTTGTCGCGCCGTTGATGACGCCACCCGCATCCGTACCGACATCGACCGTGATCCGACCTGCCAGGATTTGCGGTGTAACCACGGTACCGCCCGTCAGCTGCCACTGGTTCGTGGCGGGACTACGATGGCCGATCTCCACACGACCGATGCCAAGGCCCTCCATGATCAAGCTATTGCCAACACCGCCGGTTGCCGTGCCTGTACCACCGCTACCAATGACGATGTCAGAACCGACCACCTGACGCAGCAGGCTGTTCGGCATCTGTGCCGCACCAGCGCCGGAAAGTGGACCTTCTTCCGTGATGTAATGGCCGATCTGGGCAATGCCACCTGCTGTTTCCTGCATGCGCAGGTCACGATGCGTCGCGACGCTGATAACGGAGGCACCGGTATTGGTCTCACTGCCGATACCTTGGAGGGTACGGTAGAAGCCAGTGCCCTGCGGTGGAGCGCTGGACATGGTCGAGGTTGAGCGATGCCCAACTTGGGCCTCGCCGCCAAGGGCGAGGATGGAGCGCACGGTCACGTCGCCATTCACACCAGTGGCCGGAACGACTGCGCCGTCTGTGTTTGCCGGGCGCGTCGCTGGGTTTAGCGAAGCTATGACAATGTCGTCGGCATTGCCGTTCGCATCCGCCGGATTGATCAGCGAGGAGGCCAACACCACGCCTCTGTTGTCGGTGGTCGCAGTCTGGAAGGCTTCGTGACCAAGTTGGACACGGTTGATGTTCTGCGATTCGATGATGATCTCACCCGTCGTGACGCCGATGGCACCGGCGATGACCTGGGTGGCATTTACATCGCACTGAACACCGGTTGCGCACAGCTGCTGGCCCGGTGCCGGATTGGTGCCGTCGTCCGCCGATCGTGCGGTCTGCCGTCCTTCATGGCCGATATGCACTTCACCCAAGGACGCTGCCCCGGTGCGTGCCTGGAAGCTGCGGGCAGGTGCCAGTTGCATGTTGCCATTGACGGTCTGGTTGGCAGTGACTACGCCACCGTTGCGATCACCGAGGGCTCCGTGCACCATGCCCGACTGCGCCAGTGTGTGGGCTGCGTTGCCGAGGTAGACGTTGCCGCTGCCGATGCCGCGGGTCTCGAGCAACATGTCCTCAATACGCGTCGTGATGAGATTCATGGTGGTCGTCTGGTTGACCGTGACGCGGCCACCGTCGTCAAGTGCGTTGCCCGAGAACGCCGTGTTGCTGGTCGGCGGCGCGAGGTTGATGTCCTCCTGCTCGTGCAGCTTGATCTGCGCGTCGGTGTTCTGGTTGACCTCGTGGCCGATCCTGGTCTTTGCCAAGCCGACACCAGCAGTCGACAAGATCGACAGATCTGAGTTTTTCGTCGCATCAGACTGACTGAGGTTGATGATGACGTCGCCGAGGGTGGTCTGGGCCACGACGATGTGACCGCCACGGTTTTCGTCTTGCAACCCTGTACCGGCGACGGTTGGATCCGACGCACTCTTCGACACTTGATCGGACTGGATACCGATATGCGTGTTGGCAATGCCGACACCGGAGGTTGAGGCGATTTCAGAGTTGCGCGCGCCGATGGCCGACGAAACGGCATTGGCTGTTATCGTCGCTGAGCCGGTCGTATTCTGCGTCGACGTGATGTTGCCGCCGTGACCGAGCTTGGTCTCGGTGTCGGAACCGGAATGGCCGCCGATCACGCCGACGTTGAATCCAGCTTCGTTGGTGGTCGCCACATCGTGCAGCAGATGCGTCTCAGCGAAGCCGATGCCGCTCAGCGAGTGCACCACCACTTCATCGGCGATGAGTGAGACGTTGCCCACTGTTAGGTTGGCGACTGTGATCGAGCCACCGTTGCCAGCAACGCCGCCATCAGCCGGCGCCGCGATCGTGCGGCCGCCACCCACACCGCTGGTGTTGACCATTGTGCGACGATGACCAACTTCAGTGTGGGCGTTGCCGAGACCGGCATTGCTGGTCACGTTCACAACACCGGAACTGTAGGACGTTGGTGCACCAGTCAAGCCAGTGTCCCGGCCCGAGCGGAGGACGATGTCGCCAGCGACCCGACCTTCATTGGCCGCGACGTTGCCGGCGAATAGACCAGTCGCGAGACTGTCGTTCGCTGAGTAGGTGATGTTACCGCCGTTGGCATGGTCGGCCAGTTGCGACGAGGCACCCGGCAAATTGCTAATCGGAACGTTGGCTGCCTGCAGCGCTGTCCGGCCCGCACCAGCTGCGGCGCGGACAGTATTTACGGCCGCGACTTCGCTGGTTGTGCCAGCGACAAAGCTGTTCAGTGCGGCCTCCGCATTGGCCAGCGCCGTCGCAGCACTGGTTCGTGCGGCGGCAAGAGCGGTCGCGTCGGCCGGCGAATAGCGCTCGGCATTGGTCAGTGCCATGTCGATGACACGGACCGTGTTGCGCAGATCAAGAACCGCATCACGGGCATCACGTAGTGTTGCCTCGCCAGCCACACCGGTACCTGCCGGTGGGAGACCGGCCATTGCGCCGAGATCTCCGGTCAAAGCCGCGTACTGGTCGATGCCGTAGCCCGAGCGGCCCGAGGTCATATAGGTCTCGGTTTCATGACCGATCAGAACCTGCGACTTGCTGAGCGGCGAGTTAGCCTCGACAAACACCTGCTTGCCGCCAGCGCCACCTTGGTCGAGCGCCTGGATCAGGATGTCGCCCTTCAGCTGGCTACCACTGACGCTGCCGATTTCGCCGCGTGTAATCAAGATATCGCCGCCCTCGCCTGCGGTGGCCCCAGAGAGACCATTGAAGACGCCGCCGTCGCCGGCTTGAGCAATCATATGCTGCGACAAGCCGATTTCGGTGCGAGCGATACCCAGACCGTCAGTCGCCTTGATGTTAACGTTCTCACGCAGCGACGTGATCATGATCGCATTGGTGTCGTCGCCTGCAATCCGTGCACGACCTGAGAGCGTGCCCGTTGTAATGAACACGGTGCCGCCGTCGGCGTCCTTGACTTCTGCGACGCTCAGCGAGTTGGACGGGTTGCTGCTTGCCGTGCGGTTGTAGTCCTCGGTGACCGAGTTGCCGCCATGACCAGCGCGGATCAGACCAGCAAGGGCTCCATCGCCACCGTCATGGCTGTCAGACGACGCACCGATGGTCCGTTCGTGGCCAACCACGGTGTGAGCATAGGCGCCCGGTCCAGGCGCGATCGACAGGATGTCGACCGTATCGCGGCCGGTGATGCGGATGTCCGCACCGAGTGAGCCTTGGACGATCCGGAGATCGCCACCTTTGCCTTCGAGCACGCCAAGGTCGAGACCCTCCGGCGCATGTAGACCGTCGCGCCGTCCAGCGTCGCCGCCCTGGGCCGATGCAATGTACATGTCGTGACCAACATGCGCCTCGACGTCGTGGGCTCCGATCCCAACGCCGACCGACTGAACTGTGATCGATGTTTTATCATCCGCAGGACGAGACGCTGTCAGCAGGATGTCGAGATTGTTGGTGACGCCATCGGAGATAACGGCGTGCTGGACGATGGAAACATCGCCGCCATTGCCGTTGCGACCGTCTGACGTGAGGGCAATCTCGCCGCCGCCGTCGCCGCCGCGCACCACCGGATCGAGCCGGTAGTCCGGCCGATCCGGACCAATGGTCTGGCGATGTCCGACCCAAGCACGCTGCCGCGCAGCACCAAGGCTCACATCCATCGCTTCAATCGTGATCTTGTGCTCGGAGTTCAGTGCGATCTGGCCGTTGAAAGCATATTGTGTTGCGCTGGCATCGCCGCCGTCGCCGCCCATACCATTGGAGAACGGATGGATGGCACCTGCGTTCCCACCATGCGTCTTGATCTGTTCAACTTGATGGCCGATCTGGGCAATCTGGATGCCGCCGAGCAGCCCAACATCGCTGGCGCGAACGATGACGCCGCGGTTCGGGTCAGTCAGGTTACGCGAGAGTGCATTGACGGAGATATTGCCGTTGGTGGCGTAGTTGGCACCAGTGCCAATCTGGCCGCCCTGAATGCTCGTCGCATGACCGCCATCACCCGAGGCCGCCATCAGATGTTGCAACACCTGCTGTTCTTCAGCTGACAGGGCCGGGATCGTGAAGTTGCTGTTGCCAACGAAGTTGTTGTCACGGTCCTGGCCAACAGTGGCGCGGACCATCTTTTCGAGGAACGGGAGGATGTTCTTGTCGCCGTAGTAGTCCGCAACAATCGGCTCGATCAACTGGCGTTCGAAGTCGCTGAGCAGAGATAAGTTCCGCCCGTTGGCCTCGTACTCACGTAGAGCTTCGTAGATAAAGTACAGGTTCTGCGGTCCAGCAAATCCGCTGAGACCGCCGTTGCCTGCGGCCGTGTCATTCTCAAGACGATGGCCAATGCCAGAGCGCAGCGTCGGGCTCATCAGACCAGCGTTCAGCGCCAGCACTTGTACTGAGTTTTCAGCTGTTAGCGAGATATCGCCTGCCAGCTGACCCTGGGTTGCGAGAGCATTGCCGCCATCACCGCCACGGGCACTGATGGTCGCCAAGAACGCCGGTATCACGCCGGGTATCGCTGCGTTGCCGCCGGCTCCACCGATGGCGTCGTTTGACATAAAGTGGCCAACGCGCGCCTGAGCGTTGTGTTCGCTGCCGTCAATAATGGTGTTGTCGAGCGTGCGGATCAGGAAGTCGACGTCCTTGATGCCGCCAGAATTTGAGGTGCTGCCGTCGAGGTCATTGCGCACTACGATGGAACCGAGAGCGAAGCCGGTTGAGGCGCGGGCCGAGCCGCCGTCGCCGCCGTCGCTTGAACTGATGACGCCGCCGAATGCGCCCACACTGCCGTTACCACCGGCACCAGCCACAGCGCGATTGAATCCGCTATGCCCGATCATCGCCGTGTTGGTGTCGATCGCGCGGTCCTGATTGCCGCCCGGGCCCGCTTTGGCCTCGATGAGCAGGCCGTCGCCGGCTGCGGCGCCACCAGTGCCGGTGACGCTGTTGTAGCCGCGCAGATCATCGCGCAGACTGACATTGATGTTGCCCGTTGTGCCGTTGACGCCAATTGCCGAGATCGCGTCGCCGCCACGTCCGCCGTTGCGCTCAGTGCCGAGCATGGCGAGGTCCACCGGATCGATGCCCTGTTGGACGCCGTTGCCATCGACGCCTCCAGCGCGCCAGTTCGGATCGGTGCCTGACGATACGCCGAACGGAACAATCCAATTCCCGCCATTGCCGCCAGCGCCGCCGTACACTTCGCCATAGCCACCGTGGCCGATGGCTGCGAGCGAATGGTTTTCGGTGCCGACAAAGATCGAGTTCTGCGATGACGTGATCATCAGCGACCGGTCACCAACGAGGTTCGGACCGAGGTCGACAGTGATGTCGCCGTTGTAACCAGCTTGGCTCAAAATACCGTCGCCGCCGCGACCGCCGTTGGCGGTCTGGTTCAGCTGCTCGTTGACCAAGGCCACATTGGTTGCGCTGCCACCGACGCCGCCCTGGGCGAAGCCAAGATCGCGATGGCCAACTTGAGCGCGGACGATCTGGTTGGAGTTCTCGTCGATTTTGGCATCGATCAACATGCCGTTGCCGTACAATCCGATCGACGGATCGCTTGTCAGAATGGTGATGTTACCATCCGCGACGCCACGTTGCGTCACGAAGGCATCACCGCCGCGGCCGCCGCTGGCCATGTACTGGCCTTCGTTGCCAGCGCCGCCGTTGCCGCCCGTCGCCATGCCGACGCGGCCGTGGCCGATCTGTGCAATGGTGGTGTTGCTTCCGCCCGGCGGCACGATGCCAGCGCCTTCGGCGGCCAGGATCTGGATCGAGTAGTCCTGCGGGCCGCTACCGTTATCGGGGCCGGCATAGACGGTGATGTTGCCGCGGATGGTACTCTGGATCAGGCGCGCATCGCCGCCGCGACCGCCGGTTGCGATTTCGCTGTCGCCCGTGATCCCATTGGCGGCACCGGCACCGCCGGAGTTACCTTCGGCGGCACCGATTAAGGTGCCGTGACCACCGCGCCAGCTACCAGCTGAAGCTGCGGCTTCACTGCCGTGGCCGATCATCGCAATCGACATGTTTTCGTTGGCATCGAGATCCGTCGTGGACTGGATCGTCACGCGACGGGTACCCGTGATCGGATCGGCGACATTGACGCCCGCGAGGCGCAAGTCGAGCGGCATGCGCTCATCAGGCACGTTGATGTAGATGTTGCCGACCAGATGGTCGTTGCCAAGCGTCGCGGTGGCGTCGCCGCCACGGCCGCCGGAGGCATTGATGGCGTACAGACCGGCTGCCCCGCCATTGGCTGCGGCATGGCCCTGAACGGCTACACCACGACCGAGGAACTGGCCGGTTTCACCCCGGCCCGCCGCACGATTGGCGTAGGACGCGCCAGTGTCTGACATTTGGAAGGCGCCGTGACCGATACGGGCCACCGCGAAGTCGCGCGGTCCGCCGGTCGCAACAATAGCGTCGAGGACGGTTGAGCGGACGATCAGGCTGTCGGCGACGCCCATGGTCGGGTTGCCGGCCTGCACTGCGATATCGCCGTAGGTGGTGCCAACGCGGGTGGTGGCGTCGCCGCCGCGGCCGCCGTTGGCAGTCGAGAAGTCGCCGACGAGTGCGCGGCCGTCTTCCGTCAGGAGTGTGCCGTGATCGCGCGCCGGGTCGATGCGGGCGGGTGACCAAGCGGTCGTACCGCCTGGAGCGGCGTAACGGTTCTGGAGGGTCCAGCCGCCTTCGGTGTGCCGGGTGATGTCAGGCTGCATGCCGGTCACGACTGTGTAGTCGAGGCGACCCCAGTTTCCCGCACCGTCGGCGACACGGCCGTCGAGACGGTCATATTTCCCATCGCGGTCGACGTCGACGACGGTGATGCGACGATCGCCACCCGTGCCGCTGCCGAATGCGACGAACAGGATCTCGCCACCGGCGGACTGCACAGCATCGACGAAGCCGTCGCCATTGAGGTCGACCAGCGTCGAACCCGCGATCTTAGCCTGGGCCGAAGCAAGCGTTTCTGGAGTGGCCGCTGTGGTCGGATTGCCAATGGTGATGCCGATATCGTTGCCGTTGCCGTCGCGCAGGATCCGCACGTCTGCGACAGTAGTCGGAACAATCTGGCTGAAGCCGCCCGGGATGATCCCGGTCAGGCCGACGCCGCCAGCGCCGCCGTTCTGGCTGACAGCGACGAGATCGGTGGTGTGACCGATCTGAGTCTGCACTTTGGAGAAGGAGCTATGGCCCGCAATCGTGTCGAGCAGCACCTGGCGAGCGGCGTCGACTGAGATGTGGCCGCGAATGTTGCCCGATGCGATAGATACGTCGCCACCGCGACCGCCAGAGAAGTTTGGCGCGATGAAACCATCGAATTCGGGACGTGCGATGCCGCCAGCGGCACCGATGCCGCCCTCACCGTACATGCGGTTGCGATGACCGATGCCAGCGAACACGTCCTGGCCCAGGCCCTCAAGCAGGCCAGCGCCGACTTCCGACTTGATCGTCAGGCTGTTCGGCGTCGTATTGTTGCCGGTGATGAGCACGCGAATGTCGGACCCGCCGGTGTGGGTGCCGACGGCGACGCGATTGGTAATGTCGCCGAAAGCGATAGAAACGTCGCCGCCATTGCCGCCACGGGCGGCACCGACGCCAGCGCGCGTGCCTTGGAAGCCCGTCAAAAACGCGTCTTGACCAAGAGCGCCGCCGTCATTGGCATTGTCGAAAACCGGATTTGCGTTGGCAAGGACCACGGTCGCCGTCTCGTTGCCAGCAGCGGCACCGTCGCCAGCGTGGGCGAAGATCCGCTGGCCGTGGCCGATGACACTTTCAGCGATATCGCGGTTCGCCGGTAGTAGCGCGTTGGCGACCTTGCTCGAAATATTAGCTGCACCCTGAACGGTAGCGGTAATGTCGCCTTCGATCAGCATCGGCGACAGGTTGACATTAATGTGGCCGCCGCGACCACCAAAGGCCTCCGGCTGCAACGTCGCCACATTGGTTCCGGTTGGCGAGCCACCCGCACCGCCAGCACCGGTGCCGACTTCGATGATATCGCCGTGGCCGACAACTGAGAACGCCTGGTTGTTATTGGACGCCAGCAACGCCGCTGTTGTGTTGGCGGTCAGGTCGAGCGCGAACAGGCCGGACAAAGTGTGCGTGGCCGACAGGTTGATGTTGCCGCGCAGGCCACTGGCCAGTTCACTCGTGCCGCTGCCGTAGTCGCGGCTCTGGGTCGCCTGAGTAATCAGGATGTCGCCGCCGCGCCCGCCCGTCGCACCGTTGTTGGCAGTCCCTGTGCCGCCATTGCCGGAGAACAGGCGGATCTTGTGGCCGTGCCCGATGCTCGACTCGGCGCTGTTGCGGTCGGCGCCGAGAAG
>JAYSVA010000054.1:0-2105 GCA_043718785.1 Hyphomicrobiaceae bacterium | reverse complement strand
TTCGACTGGCAAATCAACACGGCGGCCATCGACAAGGATGGACCGTTCTCGGATTACCGCGACATCGACCGAACCTTTGTCCTGCTCAAGGGCGGCCTAAAACTGAAGTTCGCTGGCCTCCCCACCCGCGTGCTGACACCCGGCTCGCCACCTTGCGGCTTTCCCGGCGACGTGCCAACCACCGCTGAACTGTGGGGCGGCCCCGCCGTAGCCTTCAACGTCATGGCGCGGCGGGGCAAATGGCGCTGCACGGTTGAGGCACAACGCCAATCGTTCCGCGTCGCGGCGATGCCGGGTTTCGCCAAAGACCCGCGCTGCGCCGTCGTGCTAGCCGACGGCAGCGCCACCGTACATTCGACAGTGACCCGCTCCAGCCTCGGCCTGCTCGATGCCGTCCTCGTCGACCCCACCACCGAACACATCGACGTCTCGCTGAGTGCCGACGGCCTCGCCTATCTGGTGATGCTCGAAGCGGTGTGACTGCACCCGAGCTTGTCTCCGCTCTATCAAACTGGTTCCCCGGAATTTTCGGCCCGCAAACGCGGGTGAAAATATCCGGCTTCACAGCTTTCGTTTGGGCACACCGCGCCAAACCTCTGTGGGTGAAGGTCCCGGATATGCCAGTCGGCAAAGGCCGACAGGCATTCCGGGAAACCAATAAAATTAGAATTGTAGAAGAACTGGTTGCCCCACGGATCACACTGTCCAATCTGGCGAAACCCTTGGCGGCGGCTCGACTTCATGGCATCACCACGTCCGCAGCAACGCCGGAACCGAACCGCATGGCCCACGACATTGAAACGATTGTGATTGGCGCGGGGGTCGTTGGGCTGGCGGTGGCACGGGCGCTCTCGCTCCGGGGCCATGAGGTGGTGGTGCTGGAGCAGCATCCGATCATCGGCTCCGAGGTGTCATCGCGCAACAGCGAGGTGATCCACGCGGGCATCTATTACCCGACCGGCTCGCTGCGGGCCAAGCTGTGCGTCGCCGGTAAGGCGCAGATGTACCGGTTCTGCGACGAAATGGGCGTATCGCACAGCCGCTGCGAAAAGCTGCTGGTGGCGACGTCTGAGGATCAGCTGCCGAAGCTCAAATCCATTGCCGAGCAGGCCGCCCGCAATGGCGTTGATGATCTGGTGCCGCTGACCGCCAAGGAAGCGCGCGCGCTGGAGCCGGAAGTGGCCTGCGCCGCCGCCATGCTGTCGCCCTCCACCGGCATTATCGACAGCCACGGCTTCATGCTGGCACTGCAGGGCGCCGCCGAAACCAACGGCGCACAAGTCGTGCTGAATTCGCCCGTCACGGCGATCACATCGCTGCCCGGCGGCGGCTTTGCGGTCGATGTTGGCGACGGAGAAGAAGGACGCGTCACCTGCCGCAACCTGATCACCTCGGCGGGCCTGCACGCCTCCAAGCTGGCCCGCACCGCCACGTTCGCCAGCGGCTACCAAGTGCCGGAAACCTACTACGCCAAGGGGCAGTACTATGCGCTCGAAGGCAAATCTCCGTTCCAGCGCCACATCTACCCGATGCCGTCCGGCGCGTGGCTCGGCCTGCACGCCACCATCGACATTGGCGGCCGCTGCAAGTTCGGCCCGGACATCGCCTGGATTCCGGAAATCGACTACGGGTTCGAGCCGGAAAAGCTGACCCAGTTCCTCGATTTCATCCGCAGCTACTATCCCGGCCTCGACGCCACCCGCCTGCACGCCGACTACACCGGCATCCGCCCGAAACTCTACCAGGAGGGCGAACCGGTGCCAGATTTCCGCTTCGACGGACCAGCCCAGCACGGGCAAGCGGGCCTGATCATGCTGTTCGGCATCGAAAGCCCCGGCCTGACCTCCTCCATGGCCATCGGCGACCACGTCGCCGATCTGCTCGGGCGGGGCAATGGGTGAGTGCGGCTCGGACGTAGGTTGGGTAGAGCCTCCTTGCGAGACCCAACATGTCACGGCAAGTCCATCCGTTGAGCGCTGAACCAACTTTGTCGACCACCCGTGGATTGTTGGGTCGCGCAATTGGGCTTGACCCAACCTACGTCACGGGCTTGTTTTGCGACGAGAAACATTGACGGGAACACACCCATGATCCGCCACCTGAAA
>JAYSVA010000530.1:0-12945 GCA_043718785.1 Hyphomicrobiaceae bacterium | reverse complement strand
CGTTCGGCTTCTGCCGTTCGACGTCGGTTTTGCCCATGTAGATTTCGCACGGCAAATTGAACTTGGCGCACACGGTTGCAACGGCAACACCATGCTGGCCGGCGCCGGTTTCGGCGATGATGCGCGTCTTGCCCATCCGCTTGGCCAGCAGGATTTGGCCGAGGCAGTTGTTGATCTTGTGGCTGCCAGTATGGTTCAGCTCATCGCGCTTGAAATAGACCTTCGCACCGTAACCCTTTTTCGCGCCCTTGCGGCAGTGCTCGGTGATGCGCTCGGCGTAGTACAGCGGGCTGGGACGACCGGAATAGTGCGTGTTCAAGTGATCGAGTGCCGCCTTGAATTCCGGGTCGGCTTTGGCGGCATCGTAGGCCTTTTGCAGGTCAAGGATCAGCGGCATCAGCGTTTCCGCCACGAACCGCCCACCGAACAAGCCGAAATAGCCGCGCTCGTCCGGGCCGTTAGTGTAGCTGTTCAACACAGGCTTAGTCGCTGCCTTCACGGTGGTTTTCACTGATGCCTTCTTGGCGGCTGGCTTGGTGATGGTGGTCGGTGCTTTGCTCATGATATCCAACTTGGCAGCGGCGGAAATGCAGGGCAGGTGGCCCAGCTACGTGTTCTGGACTGCAGTCTTAGCAGAACGGATGAATTGGCGGATCAGGTTTGCGTCTTTTTCGCCTGGGGCACTTTCGACGCCAGACGATACGTCAACAGCCCTGGTCCCGGTCGCCCGGATGGCATCAGCCACGTTGCCGGGATGGAGCCCGCCGGACAGCATGTAGGGCACGTGGTCCTTGACCGCCACCAGGGTTTGCCAGTCGAACGACAAGCCGTTGCCACCGGGCAAGGCACCAGGCAACGCGGGCGGGGCTTTGGCGTCGAACAGGATCAGGTCGGCGACCGGGGCGAACTCAAGCGCGGTCGCGGCATCAGATGCCGTGGCAACCTTGATGGCCTTGATGATCTTGGCCCCGGATCGCGCTTTTATCGCCGCCACCCGTTCCGGCATTTCGCTGCCGTGCAACTGCAACCAATCTGGCCGGACCTGGGCGGTGATGGCATCAATCGTCAGGTCATCGGCGTCAACAATCAGCGCTACGATCTGCGACCGCCCACGCGCCCGATCAGCCAGCACAGCAGCATCAGCCAGCGTCACATTGCGTGGGCTGCGGCCGAAGAAAACCAAGCCGACGTAGTCGGCACCGGCGTCCAGCGCGACGTCCAGCATTTCAACTGTTTTCAGTCCGCAGATTTTAACTTCAATCGCCATCAGGTCTCTCGCCGTGCCGTTCCAGCGGTTGTGCCAGAAACAGCAACGCCCGCGCAACGGTGATGACCGTTCCACGGGCGATTTAATCGGCAGCGGCTGTGAAGCCTCAACTCGGCAGGGGGTTCGAACCAGTCACACCGGTTGTGTCATTCGCTGGCACCGTCCATTTGGGGCGGTTTTGCGTGCGTGCACGGAGAGCCTGAGCCAGCCGGTCACCTGGGATCTCGGCAGCGGGCTGAGGCGTTACCTGCGCAGGCTGGCGGGTTGTGGTCAGGGCCGCAAGCCAAGTCCGCAGCAACACCCTCGGCTTAGTGGTGATCGTTTCAGGGGCGAAAACCGGCTCAGGTAATGGCGTTACGGCGACCTTGCGTGTGCCTGTATCGCCGATAAACTGCCCCGCGCGGTGGCGTTTCCCGACCAGATCATCATGTTGAACGTGCATTTCCGACCGGGCGGCGGTTCGCTGCGCATTGTTTGCGAGCCAACCGAGCGACATCAGCCAATTGCGGGCATACGGGGTGCGCTGGGCATCAAAGCCAGGAGCGTAGGCGGTATTCGCCTTGGTTGTGGCGCGGATCTTGGCGACGGCTTCGGCAAACGCTTTGGATTGATGCATGGCGACAACCTCGGGGCTGACAGTGATGAGTTTGAGTGCGAGGGCCAGACGCTGGCGGCGCGGCACCGGGGAGGGGACAACCGGAGCCACCACCAGGGTGGCGCGACGCTGCCGCCGGGGCGGAGTGACTAAAGCGTCGGTGGCATTGGCGGTGCTGTCCGGTGCCAGCTCCGCGCTAACGGTGGCATCGGCTGCCAGCGGGGCAGCTTCAGCCGCCACGAAAGCCGATGCAAATGCCGAGGCTGGTTCAGTTAGCGGCTTTTGCGCTGGCATTACTGCTGCCCAAGCGCTTTCGGCACGGCCACGGAGCGCCAGAAGCCAATCCCGGATCGGTTGACGCAGCGCCAATGCCGGACGTTCGATCAGTTCCCACGAGTAAACGGCCAACGGTACGGCGATACCGACAGCAAAGGCGGTGACGACCCACGGCGCAAACCCCGGCAGGAAATGCACGATCATCTGCTGGATGGGGCCAGAATAGATGTAGGTGCCGTAGGAATAGTCGTTCTTGTTCGTGAACTCACGCAGAGGGCCGAAGCTGTAGGTCGAAATCCACAGCATCGTGTAGCCGAGGAATACGGCGGAGCTGATTTCAACGAACCGGGTGCCGATGCTGGCCGCGAAGATGGCAGCGAGCGGCAGCACGATCAGTCCATGAACGAACAGCCAGGTGCGGGCCTGGAAGGCCAGCACGCCCGTGAAGAAGAACAGCATAAGGTAGCGGATGTTGTCGACAGCGGTATATTTTGCGTCCGGAAGGGGCTGGCGCAGGAATACGACGCTGACAAACAGGGCGAGGCCGATCATGGACCAGACCCGGTAGCGGTCCTTCATCAGGCCCGCGACGCCAAGCAAGGCCAAGGCAATGTAGCAGAGCACCTCGAATTTGAGGGTCCACAGCGAGACGTTGACGAGGTTCGCGAGCGGTACATCAGTGAATACGCCCGGCAGTGGGGCTGAGCCGGTTGATAATGTGAGCGTTTTGACGATGTAGGCGGCGACGCGACTGTCCTTCAAGTATTCGGCCATGCTGAGATTGGTCACAATCGGACCGAGCACAAATGCCGTGAGGAACACACAGACCAGCAGCGCCGGGAAGATCCGCAATGCCCGGGCGCAGATGTAATCAACGACGCTGCCGCTGCGATGCAGGCTCTGGGCAACGAGAATGCCGCTGAGCAGGAAGAACACCTGGACGGCGTGCTCGCCGAGCGAATGTCCGGTCCACTTGACCAGGGGTTGCGACCCGATGCTGCCAAACGCGAACCAATAGGAGTGCGAGACCAGCACGGCCAACGCCATCGCCATGCGGATGATCGCGAAGCTGTTGCGGTCAGGGGCGAGCATGTCGGCGAGGTAGGTGCCGCCAAAACGTGAATTATCCGGCGTTTTAAGGAGCTTGATCTTGGGCTCGCGGTTGGAGCGCGAGTCCCAGATTTGGGACAGTCGAGACACGGGCGACCTCTTCGGCGACAAATTAACGACTAGTAAAAGTCGGTTCGAAGCTGGGACTGCATCTGCTGTGCCAGGGTTTTGCCGCGCCCCTTCGCGCTGAGTTCACCGTTAATTTTGCGCCTGCGCTTCGCATTTACGGCGGCAGCGCCTATATGGCGTTCATCGATCCCGCGCATGCCGACGGAGCCCCCCCCTATGTCAACAACCACCACACCCAGCAGCAATCCGCTCATGACTGCCTGGGCGACACCATTCGAAGCCCCGCCATTTGCAGCCATCCAGCCAGAACACTTCGCGCCAGCGTTTGCCGCTGGCATGGCCGCTCAGCTGGCCGAAATTGACGCCATCGTGAATGATCCGGCTCCTGCGAGCTTCGCCAATACGCTGCACGCGCTTGAAGCGTCCGGTGAGGAACTGGCGAAGGCGTCGAGCGTGTTCTGGAACCTCAGTGGCTCCAACACCAACGACGCCTTGCAGGCGCTGGAGCGCGAATGGTCCCCCAAATTTGCCAGCCATGGCACGGCGATCAGTACAAATGCGGGCTTATTCAAACGTATCGATGCGGTGTTCCAGGGCCGCACCAGCGCGGGGCTGACGCCGGAACAACTGCGGGTTCTCGAGAAGACCCATCTGCGGTTCGTCCGGGCTGGAGCTAAACTAGAAGGCACTGAGAAAGAACTTTACAAGGCGCTGGTACAACGTAGCGCCCAGCTGGCGACCAGCTTCGGCCAAAACGTGCTGGCCGATGAAAAGTCGTTCGTGCTCCCACTGAATGGCGCGGCGGATCTGGCTGATTTGCCGGATTTTCTGATTGCTGCCGCCGCATCGGCTGCCAAAGAACGCGGCCATAGCGCGCCGCATGTGATCACGCTGTCGCGGTCGCTGATTGAGCCGTTTCTGACCTTCTCGTCCCGCCGCGACTTACGGGAGCAAGCGTGGCAGGCATTTGTCGCCCGCGGGGAACATGCAGGAGCGCACGACAATCGTGGCGTCATAGCCGAAGCGGTCAAGCTCCGCATCGAACTGGCGGGGCTGATGGGCTACAAGAGCTACGCCGACTATTCGCTGGTGCAGAGCATGGCAAAGACGCCTGCGCGCGTTCGCGAGCTGCTGGACCGGGTGTGGCCAGCGGCCGTCAAACGCGCGCATGTCGAACTGGCTAAGTTGCAGGCAATGGCCACCAGCGAGGGGGCCAACATCAAAATCGAGCCATGGGATTGGCGTTACTATGCCGAGAAGGTGCGGCAGGCCGAATTCGACTTGGACGAAGCTGCGCTGAAGCCGTACCTGCCGCTGGACAACATGATTGAGGCGGCGTTCTACACAGCGACCCAACTATTCGGCGTGACGTTCAAGCCACGGCCCGATGTGCCGGTCTACCACCCCGATGTTCGCGCGTTCGAAGTGACGGACGGCAGCGGTCGTCAAGTCGGGTTGTTCCTGGCCGATTACTACGCCCGGACGTCGAAGCGGTCGGGCGCCTGGATGAGTGCGTTCCGCTCCCAGGACCGCCTGAAGGGCGAACGCCTGCCGATTATCGTCAACGTGATGAATTTCGCTCGTGGGGCGGAAGGGCAGCCGTCGTTGCTATCGTTCGACGATGCCCGCACCCTGTTCCACGAGTTCGGCCACGGTTTGCACGGCCTGCTTTCGGACGTCACGTACCGCTCGATTGCGGGAACCGCCGTGGTCCGAGATTTTGTCGAGCTGCCATCGCAACTGTTCGAGCACTGGCTCGGGACCAAAGAAATCCTCAGCCGATTTGCCCGCCATTACCTCACGGGTGAACCTATGCCCGAGGCGTTGATGGCCAAGTTGGAGGCCGCGCGTACGTTCAACCAAGGGTTCGAAAGCGTAGCATTTCTGGGCTCGGCCATCGTCGACATGGACTATCACAGCCTAGAATCTGCTGAGGACTTCAACGCCAGCACATTTGAGGCGACGCGTCTCCAGGCCATCGGCATGCCCAAAGAAGTCGGCATGCGCCATCGCTCCACGCACTTCCAGCATATCTTCGCGGGTGGATATTCTGCGGGCTACTACAGCTATCTGTGGTCGGAAGTGCTGGATGCCGACGCGTTTCAGGCATTCAAGGACACCGGCAACGTGTTTGATCCGGCGACAGCCGCGAAACTCAAGCAGTTCGTCTATGCGGCGGGCGGTTTGCGGCCTGAAGACGAGGCCTACATCGCCTTCCGTGGACGTTTGCCAACGGTCGACGGGTTGCTGAAAAAGCGTGGACTGGCTGCCTAAAAATTGAGCGGAAAGCCGCGTTAACCTGCCGTCATGATGAACTTTTTTGGAACTCAGACAGGCTTGTTCAATAGCTTGTCGCACTGCCGAATGTATACTAAGCACTCGAGTAGGTGTGAGGCTTGGCAAAGGGCGGTCGTGCCGTGTTTTGCGGGCTGGTGCTGAATTTATCAGCAGTCCCCATAGAAGCATTGGGTTGTGCACCGAGCCCGCACATCGAATGCTGCTTGGCGAAGTTTGGGGCAAGTTGGTTGTGAGACATTAAGGACATAGGCGATGACCGCGCAGGACACTCAGGCAAAAACCGACGCCACAAAAACGGCGACGCTCACGATAAACGGCAAACAGTCGCCGATGCCGACCCGTTCGGGGTCAATCGGGCCCGACGTCATCGACGTGACCCGCGTCTACCGGGACACCGGTTGCTTTACGTACGACCCCGGCTTTACGTCCACTGCAAACTGCTCGTCGAAAATCACCTACATCGACGGTGATGAAGGGGTGCTGCTGTATCGCGGCTATCCGATTGCAGAATTGGCCAACCAGTCGAACTTCATCGAAGTCTGCTATCTGCTGCTGCACGGCGAGTTGCCAAACAAGGCGCAGCTCATCGATTTCAGCACCACGATCTCGCGCCACACCATGGTCCATGAGCAGATGACCCGGTTTTACACGGGCTTCCGCCGCGATGCGCATCCCATGGCCATTATGTGCGGCACGGTCGGCGCTTTGTCAGCGTTCTATCACGACTCCACCGACATCAACGACCCGAAGCAGCGCATGATCGCGTCGCACCGGATGATCGCGAAAATGCCGACGATGGCTGCGATGGCCTATAAGTATTCGATTGGCCAGCCGTTCATCTATCCGCGCAACGATCTCGACTACACCTCGAACTTCCTGCAGATGTGCTTTGCCGTGCCATGCGAGCCGTACGTCGTGAACCCCGTCTTGTCGAAGGCACTCGACAAGATCTTCACGTTGCACGCCGACCACGAGCAGAACGCATCGACATCGACCGTGCGCTTGGCCGGTTCGTCGGGCGCCAATCCGTTCGCCTGCATCGCTGCTGGGATCGCCTGTTTGTGGGGCCCGGCGCACGGTGGTGCGAACGAGGCTGCGCTCAACATGCTCGAGGAAATCGGCACCGTTGATAAAGTGCCGGAGTACGTAAAGAAGGCCAAGGACAAGAACTCTGGCTTCCGGCTGATGGGCTTCGGTCACCGCGTTTACAAGAACTACGATCCGCGCGCCAAGGTCATGCAGCAGACCTGCCACGAAGTGCTCGATGCGATGGGTGTCCGTGACGAGCCACTGCTGAAGGTGGCGATGGAATTGGAGCGCATCGCGTTGCAGGACGACTACTTCAAGGAAAAGAAGCTCTATCCGAACATCGACTTCTATTCAGGCATTACACTTCGCGCGATGGGCTTCCCGAAAGACATGTTCACCGTGCTGTTCGCGGTCGCCCGTACAGTCGGCTGGATTGCCCAGTGGAAGGAAATGATCGAAGACCCCGAGCAGAAGATTGGTCGTCCGCGCCAGCTCTACATCGGCTCGCCGGAGCGCCACTACCTGCCAGTCGATCGCCGGACCTGATCGATTGATAGATAGCAGCCTGCTGGAACAAAAACGCCACCGAGAGTGATCTCGGTGGCGTTTTCTATGCTTAAAGGTACTGCGCGCGCCACTTAGCGGCCGTTGCGGCTAAGATCGCTGAAAAACGTGCGGGTCCAGCGTTGATCGGGCTTTGGACGGGGTGTCGGTGGCGGTGCCGCGCGAGCTACGGATACATAGCGCGGCGCAGGTGGTGGCGGGCGCTTGACGACAGGCGGTGGTGTGGCCGCAGCCGTCCGGCGCTCACGTTCTGCCCGTTCCTCGTCGCGCTCGCGGGCCTCTTTCGTGCGGCGGACACCGGTCCGCCTCTCGGCAGCTGCGACTGCAGCGGCGGATGCCGCATCGCTAGTAACGGCACTGGACGTCACCGCTTCGGGCGCAGTCTCCGGTTTCGTGCCCGCTTCCAAAGCGTCAGCTTGGCGCTGGGCGGTCCGGCGCGCGTCAGCGGCGGCAACCTGTCGTTCGCGGCGGTCGTCCTCTAAGGTCTTTTCAGCATTTTTGTCTGCGTTAGCGCGCTCGTCCTTTTCGCGTTCGGCCTCGGCCAGAGCCTGTGCCCTGATCTGCTGGTCGCGTCGTAGTGCCTCGGCATTCAGCCGCTCAGCCTTAAGGCGGTCGGCTTCGAGTTGTGCTTTGGCCTGTAGTTTCTGCTCGTCAATCAGTGCCGCCTGGGCACGACGTTTTCGAGCCTCGAGTTCATCCAATTTCGTCGCGTCGTCTGGCGATGGTACGGGTGCACCCATGGCCATCCGACCTGGCAGCGGCGCAGGCGGCAGGATAATTTGCGCCATCGGAACCTGCGGCTTAGCAGCATCCGGCTTTGTTTGTTCCACCACTGCAACGGTTGCAGTCGTCCATGAGCTAGACGCCGACTTTTTGGCTAGCGATCCCGTCTGTATCGAGTTCGGATCTACCGGCGGTTTTACGTCCACAGGTTTGGCGTCGGCCACCTTGGTGTCAGTGGTTTTCGGCTTGTCGAGCCGATCAACGCCCTTGCGGTCATCAGTCTTCCGGGCAGTCTGAGCCAGTATTGACTGCGGCTGGCAGCGGCCATCATTCGATAGACCTTGGCCAGACGGGCAGCCCTTTCCGCAGGCAAGGGCCGCGTGGCCCTGCACTAGCGTGAGGAGGATGTAATCTGGTTCTTCCACCGGCAGCGTTGCGTTGACGCGATCCATAAATGCCGACATCGCTTTTTTGGATGTCGATGACCAAGTGCCATTCACCTCGCCATCAAAGCAGCCGACCCGCTTTAGTTCTTTCTGAAGATCCCGCGTTAGTTCCCGGCGAGCATCATCGTCACCCGGTTTCGAACTAGCCAGACGCCGTGAGCCTTCGGCTGCGAGCGGCGCACCGAAGTTACCCGGGCGGCCCTGCACTTCAAGCGGCCGAATCGGTGCCTGAGCGAGCCGGATCGCTTTATTCCCGGATGTTTCAGTCGTTTCAATCAGCGGCGTCGATGGAGAGAACACCCGGGGCTGCTGTACCTTTGTCAGGCTCGTACCATCCATCGGGGGGAGGGAACCAGCGGGCAGTTGCTGCGCCCCCGCCGATGATAGGCTGCTGACGCGTCCGATGAGATCAGATAGTTCCTGCGGCTTGGCGTATAGTGTGGCGGACCCTGCGCCGGCCAGCAACAACAACATCAAACCACTCGACTTACGCATGACCCACTCCGTCGACTGGCATCAGTTTGGCTGATCCGTCATCGCTTAAGCTAACATAGTGCGGCCATAGATCCGCAGTTCGCCATGGTTCGAAACTTCAGGTGAGTGTGTGGCTTGATGCGCCACGCTTAACACCGCGCCGTCCGGTGAGTTGATCAAGCGGTCCTAAAAGACTGCAAACGCACCTTGGATCGCTATTAGGTTCACTATCGGGCTCACTATTGCAAATCCTGCACCAGTCTTTCGACGAACTCAGATAGTCGTACTAAATCGAGACCGAAAAAGCAACCGGACTAATGCGGTCAGCGCACTGAAACAATTGATCATGGATGCATCAAGTTAACTGCTGCAGGCGCATGTCGTAGATGTCCAGCCGGAATGTGGTGTCTGTGCAACTGGGGACAACCAGTGCACAACTGCGACCTGACTGTGGAACAACCTGGGGACAATGTGGCGTCCAAAAACGTGTCATTTTGGCCGCACATGGGATCGCGGTGCCAATACAGGTTTGAATGACTTAGCGAAAACGGTCGAATCGGCTACACAAGAACCAGAGCAGACAACGGATATTTGAATTGTTGATCCGTTGTTCTGGTTATCGGTGGAACATCACCTCTGTGTCGAGCGGCGATCGCAGGCGGTGAACTATCGGTGATGTATCTCGATGGTTGTTTGATGGCTGTTTGTTTGATGCTGCGAAGCTTGCGCGTTGGGGAACGTTAGCAGGTAACACAGAGCTCACTTCGAACTGTACAGCAGAGCGTAGCAGTAAGCGGCATCGGCCGTGAACTGTACCTGGAGAGCCTCAAGGCTAACTATAGGCCCTGTTTGGTTTTCGCGTTGATGGGCTCCAAAAAGAATGGAGCGAATGATGAGACATGCTCTAGGCGTGTTGGGGGTTCTAGCTGCCGGCGTTTTACTCGCCGTGTCGGCTGCGATGAACTGGAAGTTTGGATACAGCCTTGGTAAAACTGAGTTCGATGGCAACATCTACGGTGCAGCAAGCGCTGCGGCGGACTGTATGAAGGCGCTGGTGCCTTTCTTCTTCTTTTCTGCTGTAAAGAACAGAATGTGGTCGCAGGCGGTTGCCTCGGCTTTATTGTGGACGGTTGTTACGTCCTATTCGATGATGTCCGCGCTGGGGCATGCTGCGCTTAACCGTGCAGATACTTCTGGAACGCGGACGACACAGGCTCAGTCCTACACTGATCTGCGCACTGATTTGAAGCGCACACAGGATCAGCTGAGCTGGATACCGCAACATCGTCCTGCCCAAACTGTGCAGGGAGAGATTGACGGTGCAAAGAACAAGCGTGAATGGAGTTGGACCGATGGTTGCACGAAGGTCAACGGTAAAGCGCAACGCGATTTCTGCCAGTCCACTCACGCACTGAATGCCGAGCTCGCGTCTGCACAGCAGGCCGAAAAGCTCGGGTCCCGGGTTGCTGATCTTCAATCGAAGATCGATAAGACACCGGTCACTGGTCGCAATTCTGAGGCTGATCCTCAGGCGGCCGTTATGTTGAAGTTAGTAAATCTCGTGTCGCCATCTACGAAGCTTGAAGACATCCAAACTGCACTGTCTGTGTTCGTCGCGTTGCTGCTTGAAATTGGTTCTGGTTT
Source organism: Hyphomicrobiaceae bacterium (assembly GCA_043718785.1). Lineage (GTDB taxonomy): Bacteria > Pseudomonadota > Alphaproteobacteria > Rhizobiales > Hyphomicrobiaceae > JAYSVA01. The sequence continues at coordinate 2,450 of JAYSVA010000530.1, read as the reverse complement.
CGGCATGTATGTGGCCTTCAGTCAATGGCGTTTGTATGATGAGAAGGCCCCGATGGCCCCTGCAATGGCGACGCTGGTCTCAGTGCCAGCTCCAGTTCAGGCTTCGCCGATGGTCGCCGCTACTCGTCAACGTGCCGTTGCTAACGACAATCGGTCGGCCGCTAAGTTGGTCGCCCCGGAAACTGATGTTGAGCGGTTCTACAAGGAGTCGATTGATACACAGGACGGTTCAAGCGTAACAGCAACTAACCTCTACGAAGACTACTGCACTTGGTGTGAATCACAGAATAAGGAACCTCTAGCACTGCCAACGTTTGGTCGTGAGTTTGGTGAACTTGGAGTTCAGAAAGCCAAAATCGCAGGGCGCGTCCGGTATATCGGCATTGCGCTGAAAACTGGGGCAGAGGCAACGGAGGACACTAAACAATCCTCGCCAATTGCCGTGGCAGCTTAGTTTAGCTGCTTCGTTACCTACATTACGGAAAAGGGTCGCAAGGGATGCGGCCCTTTTTTGCGTTGTGTGTCCGGCATGGCGTTATTGTTGGGGGTGTGAGGCGTCTGCGGGCCTCGATAGGGGAAAACCGCAAGGAGCCCGTAACTCGATAGGACGTCACAAAAATTTTTCTGAAAAGCATCAATGTCTAGGTTTTTTTTATTTGCGAACAGTAGACCCCTTGATTGCCCGGCCATACGCCCCACATAGGCACGACGTCCAGTCCGTACACCATCCCTAGAGTGGTCCAACGAAAATGGGCACTCGTTTGATCCCATGCGCACAACATCGTGTGTCAGCGTTGAACCAAATGTTCATCAGTCAGCCACGTTTCTGCCATCGTTGAGGCAGATTGTGCTAATCACGGACTGAAACAATTAGAAACAGGACGTAGTTCGCAACATAGGAGCAGCTTTAGTCTTCGAACTTCCCCCCCGACTTCCGAAGACGGGCTGAGATGATGATGGCAACGAAAACCTCACCAGCCCTTGCAGGCGGTTCAGCGGGACTTTCCCGTTATCTCGACCAAATTCGCCGGTTCCCCATGCTGGAGCCCGGCCAAGAATTCATGCTAGCCAAACGCTGGCGCGAGCACGGCGATGCCGATGCCGCCGAGACCCTCGTCACGTCGCATCTGCGGCTCGTCGCCCGCATCGCCATGGGCTATCGCGGATACGGCTTGCCGATTGGCGAAGTCATTTCAGAAGGCAACGTCGGCTTGATGCAGGCGGTGAAGCGCTTTGAGCCCGACAAGGGCTTTCGCTTGGCCACATATGCTATGTGGTGGATCCGCGCGTCGATTCAAGAATACATCTTGCGGTCTTGGAGCCTTGTGAAGATGGGCACCACGGCGGCGCAGAAGAAGCTGTTCTTCAACCTGCGCAAAGCCAAGAGCCAGATCTCGGCCTTCGAGGAAGGCGACCTGCATCCGGAGCACCTCGAGGCCATCGCCACCAAGCTGGGCGTGTCCAAGGAAGAGGTCACCAACATGAACCGCCGCCTCGGCGGCGATTCCTCGCTGAACGCCCCGATCCGGTCGGACGGCGAAAGCGAGTGGCAGGACTGGCTGGCAGACGACACCGCGGTGTCGCAGGAAACCGCTTTAGCCGAGAGCGAGGAAAAATCGATCCGCATGGGCCTGCTCGAAGAAGCCATGCAGGAGCTGACCGACCGCGAGAAACACATCCTCACGGAACGCCGCCTCAAGGACGATCCGGTCACGCTCGAGGAGCTCGCCGGCCAGTACGGCGTATCGCGCGAGCGTGTGCGCCAGATCGAGGTCCGCGCCTTCGAAAAGCTCCAGAAAGCCATGCGCGCCGCCGCCGAAGAGCGGAACCTGGTCGACGCCTGATCCCGGCGCCGGGCGGCCCTGGCGGGCCGCCCGGGTTCAGGTCACCGCCGCGACGGTCTGATAGCGCGGCTCCCGCCAGCTCTCGCTATCGAGAATCTCTCCCAACACCTCGACCGCATCCCAGACATCGACGTGGCGCACATACAAGGGCGCAAAACCGAACCGGATCACGTCCGGAGCGCGGAAATCGCCGATCACCCCACGCGCGATCAGGTTCTGCATCAGCGCCCACCCCTGCGGATGAGTGAACGAGACCTGCCCGCCCCGCACCGCCGCCTCGCGCGGACTCGCCAGCACCAGCTCCTTGCCGGCGCATCGCGCCTTGACCCGTTCGATGAACAGATCACCCAGCGCCCCTGCCCGGGCCCGCACCGCAGCCATGTCCACGCCGTCGAACGCGTCCAGCGCGGCGTTGAACGCGGTCAGGCTCAGGATCGGCGGGGTCCCGCACAACCACCGATCGATGCCCGGAGCGGGCGCATAATCCTCGACGAAATCGAACGGTCGCGCATGACCCATCCAGCCTGACAACGGATTGCGCAACGCCGCCTGATGGCGCTTCGCCACGAAGAGATACGCCGGCGCCCCCGGACCGCCGTTCAGATA
>JAYSVA010000529.1:0-12953 GCA_043718785.1 Hyphomicrobiaceae bacterium | reverse complement strand
GGTCGGTCACCATCCAGCCGATGGCGGCGGTTTGCAGCCCGGCAACGGTGGCAAGTCCAAGTAGTGCCTTCTTTGATAAGGTCATCATAGCGGCGATCTCCTCAGGTTTTGGCCAAAGCGCGGGCGTTCAGTTTATAGGCGGCGACCGACAAGCCGATGACGATTAATCCCGCCACCAGGAAGAACAACGACGTGTTCATCAGCGTGCCAAAGGTGCGGAAGTACAGCGCCAGAACTTCGATGGAGAAGGCGGCATAGCAGACCTTCAGCGCGGTCTTGTTCTCTGACCGCATCGACCAGGCGACAGCGGCGATCAGCTGGCCGAGCGTTAGGGCGGCGACCAACAGCAGACCGGGCAACGCCAGGGCCCGCGACGTTCCGAACAGGCCGGTGAGAAACTGGATCGAGAACAGCGCGGTAAATCCGATGGCGACCGCATTGGTGAACGCTGCTGGCGCGAGCGACGTCAAGCGACTGATTGGCTGCCCTTGCTTGTGTCCGTTAAACTCCAACCGCGCCGCCGCCAGTGCCACAGCAACTGCTACCATCGCAATCAATACGTCGATACGGGCATACGGCCAATACACAACGAGCGAACCAAGGAAGTACACCAATCCGAGCACACCAAGTTGCAAGCCAGCTGCCCAGCCGGTCCAAAGGTAGGCGGCGACGATGGCAGCCCAGGCCAGCAGGAACGGCCAATGGATGGCGCCGGTGATTGAGCTCTCCCAGCCGCTCCACAGCACGGCGAGGGCCATGGCCAGTGCAAGTGCCGGGTTGGAGCGGAACACCACGCCAGCCAACAGGCAGCCCGCGCCCCACAGCAGCACCGCGTCCGGCGGGTTGCCCTCCATATGGTACATCTGCGCGACGAGCATGATGCTTGCCCCGAAGATACCGACACCGGTGAGCACGGCGGCGTGGCCGAAGGCTTTCATGTCGCGTGCGAACAGTACGGCGGCGGCAACGTACGCACCCCACATACCGGTCATCAGCAATGACAGCCGCAGCAGCTTCGACATCGCCTGCCAGTTTGAGGCGACGAACGTCATGGCAGCGAAACCGAGCAAGGTGGCACCGAGAATGGCAAGCACGCCATACAGGCCGATGCCGCCCTTCTGGCTCTCGACATGATGTAGAATGGCAGCCTTGCCGTCCTCGCTAACCCATCCAGCAGCCACCCATTCGGGCAGGTCCTGCTGCAGTCGCTTGTGATATCGCATGATATACGCCTCACGGATTGATATGCCTGTCGCACCATCCGTGAATTACGTTCACTTGTCAATGATCAATGTTCATAGCTTGGTTAATTGTGCGCTTTCAACATATCGCCGCTCCTGGGTTTGGCCGCCATAGCCGTAAGCGCTGGCAGGCACCGGATGGACCAGAACGTAGCTTTCTTGGTGCAGCGGGCCGAGCAGCTCACCGAACGCCGCATAGACGGCAGCGATGTAGGCAGCCATCTCACCCTTGGTATTGGTCGCGTCCGTCACCTTGATGTCGAGCCAGAAACTGGCCTTCTGCTGCGCCGCCAAAGACAAGCCGCCGACAAACCATTGTTCGGGCGCAACGTACTGAACGGCAATTGCCATCAGCGCCGGGTCCTTTTTCAGGTGCAGGCGGGTAAGTCCTTGCAACGTCGCGGCGACCTTAGCGGTCAGAGCTGGGGAGGCGGGAGCTGCAACGAGGACGTTGAGAAAAGGCATGGCGGGTTCCTTTGGATGCAAGGGCGGTGGCGGGCGCGTAGAGCGCAATAGCCCGTTTGCGTATTGCGCCGGAGGCTGGGTGACGTCGTCCAATGGGCACTCTTGGCTACCCAAGTTCATGCACAATGATTGAGTGCGGAGCGTGTGGTTGGCGCATTACGCAAGCGGGCTAATGCGCCCTACGGATCAACCGAGCCAACGCGGCTCGGAGTTGCCGCCCCGCCCGCCTGAATGCGGTCTGGCGAAGGCGCTCGGCTTCGCGCTTGTGATAGGCGAGCAGTTCAGGCGACAGGCCGATATGCCCGGCGTTGGCCAGGGCGTCGCTTCCAGAGCCCGCATCAGAGGTTCGGGGCCACTAAGGTCATCGTCGAATGTGCGGAAGGATCTCATGGCATTGCCTCATCGGTTGGGGTGGCGATGGGCAAACTGTACTCGTGATTGAAATTATGATAATCTACATATAAATCGTTAAATAGATGACAAAATTTCATTAATATGCGAAATGACGTCATGACCGATGCCACCGACCCCATGCGTGTCTTTGTTGTCGCCGTCGACCGAGGTGGATTCACGGCGGCGGCAGAAAGCCTGGAAATCACCCCCTCCGGCGTGTCGAAAATCATCGGGCGGCTGGAGGACCGGCTGGGCGTGCGGCTACTCAACCGGACGACGCGGCGCATCGATCTGACCCCGGAAGGCGAGACCTATCTCAGCTCGGCCCGCTTCATCCTGGCCGAGATTGACGAGATGGAGGCAGCGGTTGGCCAGTCGAGCACCCGGCCGAAGGGGCTGCTGCGTGTCAACACCGGCAACGCGTTCGCCGTGCATGCGCTGATGCCAGTGCTGCCGCTGTTTCTGGCCAAGTATCCCGAGATCAACCTGACCGTTGATGTCACCGACCGGCGCATCGACGTGGTGGCCGAACGTGCCGACGTCGCCATCCGCACCGGCCCTTTGGGCGACGGCTCGCTGATGGTACGGAAGATCACCGATATGCGCCGCGTGATCGTCGCCGCGCCGTCGTATCTGGAGCGACACGGGCGGCCAGTGTTGCCAGTCGAACTGGCCAACCACAGCTGCCTGCTGATCTCCGACCAGCCGTCGCTCGCCCGCTGGCCGTTCCTGGTCGATGGCCAGCCGGTGTCGCTGGAAGTCAGTGGCCGCGTCGCCGTCGGCTCAGCCGACGCCCTGATGCGGCTGGCCGTAGCAGGCGGCGGGATCGCCCGGCTGGGTGATGTGGTGGTCGCCGACGCCCTGCGCTCCGGCACACTGGTGCCCTTGCTGCAGGACTCGCATGTGGTCGAACCCGGCCCGATTTCAGCCGTCTATCCGGCAGGCCGCCACCGCGCACCAAAGGTTCGCGTGTTCATCGAGTTCCTGGTCGAGCAGTTCAAACATGCGCCGTGGCGGGTGGATTGAGCAATATCACTCCACCGCCCCCGGCAAGACCGGCACTTCGCATCCCGTGGCGCAGCAGCGGCCGGGCTGTTTTGAGACTTTTGACCCATCAGCCAGCACGCCGCGATCCAGCAATTTCTCGACCAACTCGGCCTTCTCGCCAACCGGGTAGTTGCGCCAGATTTCGCGTTTCATAGCTTCGGGGCTGCCGCCTCCATGCAAGCTGATCATCGACATCCAGCCGCCGGTTTGCGAGGCGGTGAGGTCTTCCATCAGGCGGGCGACTTCGAGGCGGTGAGCGGCTGGCACATCGGCGCGGCCCGCCAGTACGGCGGACAGTGACGCCTGGGTTTCCGGGTTGTGATCCTCATCGGGGCCGGGGAGTGCAACCACCAAGCCGCCGGAGACGTAATTGGCGAGGCGATGCATGTCGTAGATCTGCGTCGCCAGCAGCAGCTTGCCGACGTTGGCGAACACCGTGTCCGGCATGATGCAGCCAGAGGCATCCTTGGCCCCATAAACGGAGGCCGCGACGCCGCAAGCGAAGAAGCCCTCGACGATCTTGATTAGTTCCACCATGGCATCGCGGATGTGGCCGTGTTTGTTGGCATCAAGGCCATTGGCGTCGATCATCAGCGCGCCCGCGCCGATCAGCAGGTCACCGAAGCCTGCCCGCGCCGCGATGCAGGAATGCCGATGATGGGTGGCGTATGAGGTGGTGAGGTAGCCTGCTTCCTCGACTTGCCCATCGGCGAACACGCGATCCCACGGCACGAAGACATCGTCGAACTGCACAACGCCGGTCGATTGGCCGTATTTGGAGGCGAATTTGGCGGCGTTCTCGCCGGGTCGCCCGGCAGGCCGCGCGATGATGGTGACGCCCGGGGCGTCGCACGGCACGGCGCAGCAGACGGCGAATGCGGCGTCCTCCGGCGTCATCGTCCGGCATGGCATCACCAGGAATTCATGGACGTAAGGGGCGGCGGTGACAATCGCTTTGGTGCCGCGAATGACGATGCCATCCTTGCGGCGCTCCTTGATGTGCACATAGACGTCGGGATTATCCTGCTGGCCTGGCTTTTTCGAGCGGTCGCCCTTGGCATCGGTCATAGCCACACCAAGCGTCAGGTCACGATCCTGAATGTCGTGCATGTAGGCGACAAAGCGCTGATGAACTTTGCTTTTCTTCGCCGCGCCTGTCGCATTGGCATCGATCCGGTGCGTCGCCTGGAAGATGCCGTTCAGCGCGTCGTGGGTGAGGTAGCGCATGGCACAGCCGGACTCGCGGCACAGCAGGCGGATGGCCTCGAGCTTGTACAGCAGGTCCGTCGAAGTCTCGTTGATGTGCAGCATCCGGTTGACAGTTTTGCCCGACGTCGCTTGCCGGGCCGTCATCAGCGTTTTGTGGGCAGGATCGAGGGCGAAATCATAGGTGACGCCGGTGGCCGCGATGCCGGGGGCGAGCAACGGCGAGTCCGCCACACTTTCGATGCGCTGGCCATTGACGAACACGCGCGGCTTGTAGGCGCGGAGGCTTTCACGGAATTCAGCGGCGGACATAAGCATTTTCGTCTCCCTCTCCCCATGCTCTGCACTTGCATGGGGAGAGGGTCGGGGTGAGGGGCGGCCGCAGACTCGGAACCTGTTGCCGCCCCTCACCCTGACCCTCTCCCCGTGAAGTACGGGGAGAGGGGATTTCATCGTGAATTGTTGTATCGTAACATGCCATTGAAACGCTTTGAAAGCTAAGGATACCGCATGCGAGTTCCGCCCGACGCAAGTCTGCTAGTCATTGATGTGCAGGGTCGGCTGGTGCCAGCCATTGCCGAGGGCGAGGCGATGATCGCCAATGTCCGCCGATTGGTAAGCGCCGCGTGCATCCTGAAGCGCAGCATCGCCGCTACGGAGCAGAACCCGAAAGGCCTAGGACCGACACTGGCCGGGCTGATCCCGCCGAAAACGCCGGTATTCGAGAAGCAGTCGTTCGACTCGACCCTGGTCACCGCCTTCGCCGACTGGGCCGAGGAGCAGCCCGCCCTCGTAGTGTGCGGCATGGAAGCCCACGTCTGCGTGCTGCAAACCGTACTCGGCCTGATTGAACTCGACGTGCCGGTGTTCCTGGTGCGCGACGCCGTCGGCTCGCGCACGCTGGCCAACCGCGATGCCGCCGTCGAGCGCATGGGTCATGCCAGCGCCAAAATCATCACCACCGAAATGGCCATCTTCGAATGGCTCGAACACTGCGAGCGCCCCGAGTTCAAGGAGGTGCTGGGGCTGGTGAAGTGAGTTTTGCGTGAAGTGAGTTTTGCGTTGACGAATGACAGGCGTGCCGTCAATTTAGTCACAATATGTAACCGAATTCAGCTCAACCAACGGGGATGTTTCATGACGAAAATCGGCAGACGTGATGTGGTGGGCGGATTGGTGTTGGGCGGCGGCGTGCTGGCCGCCAAGGCGGCGATGGCGCAATCGCAGCCAATCGACATTACCGCGATCAAGAAGGACACCGAACTCGCCTGCGCCTACCATTGCGACTTTGGCGATCCTGTCCGCATTGGCCAGATGATCACTAACATCAACAACCACATGTCGGTCTACGGCAACGATCCGTTCAAGATCAAAATCGTCGTGGTCGCGCACGGCCAGGGCATCAAGCCGTTCCTCAAGGACCTCGACGGCACACCTTGGTCCAAGGAGACGTTCCCGCCCGAACTGTTCGAGCGCTTCGCCGGCATCGCCAAGCTCGGCGTCGACATCTACCTCTGCCAGATCACCTTCAAAAACAACAAGATCGAGCTCGACAAGTCCCGCACCGAACCGTTCATCAAGCTCGTCCCATCAGGCGTCGCCACGGTCGCGGCGCTGCAGTCGAAGGGGTTCGCGTATTTGAAGGTCGGTTAAGGGTCGAGACACATTCAGACGCCCATAGTGTGCCGACACAACAAGATTGGTGAAGCAGTATCTTGAGGGCTCTGACGGCGGCCTGAGACGACCTTTGACGATCCGGAAGCAGGAGGTGCAAAGCATCCCCTGCCTCCGTCTCGGTAGTCCAAGTAGATTACCTCGTTCGGCTGCCGGGCTCGATTCATCTTACGCCCCAACCAAACCGCTTGGCTGATCAGACACGATGATCGTCCACCCGGTCACGTGATCCACAATGCAACCGACGTCCATTAACGACCGAGCCACACCATATGGTGTTGCTGACCAAGGGCCGTTGCCATTGTGATGGCTCCATGGCTATCTGCGGCTGTCTTAGCTAGTCAACTCCGACGCACAAGCCAGCGCCGAACCACATTAAAGGACCCCCCATGCTCCAACTTGCATCCGGCATGAGCCGCCTTGGCACTGAAACGGCGTTTGACGTGCTCGCGCGCGCTGCCGCCCTGCAGGCAGAGGGGAAGGACATCATTTCGCTCGGCATCGGCCAGCCAGATTTTAAGACACCCGCGCACATCGTCGAGGCGGCGATCAAGGCGCTTAAAGACGGCCATCACGGCTATACCCCGGCCAACGGCATTCTGCCGCTGCGCGAGGCGGTCGCAGCCGACCTGCACAAGCGCCACAACGTTACCGTCTCGCCTGCCAACATCGTCATCATGCCCGGTGGCAAGCCGACGATGTTCTTTGCGATGCTGATGTTTGGCGAACCCGGTGCCGAGATCATGTACCCGGACCCTGGCTTCCCGATTTACCGCTCGATGATCGAATACACTGGCGCAAAACCAGTTCCAATCATCCTGCGCGAAGAGAATGGCTTCGCTTTCAGCGCTGACGAGCTGCTGGCTAGCATCACCTCGAAAACGCGGCTAATCATCATCAACACGCCGGGCAATCCGACCGGTGGTGCGGTGCCGGAAGCCGAAATCCGCAAGCTGGTGAAGGGCTTGGAGAAGCACCCCAACGTGGCGCTGATGTCCGACGAGATCTACAGTCAGATGCTATACGACGGCCAGAAGCACGTGACGCTACTGTCGTTCCCCGAGATCCGCGACCGCCTGATCATCCTTGATGGCTGGTCAAAAACTTATGCGATGACCGGCTGGCGGCTAGGCTTCTCGATCTGGCCGGACGGGCTAGTGGAGAAAGTCACGCGGTTGTGCGTCAACAACCATTCGTGCGTCAACGCCCCAACCCAATACGGCGGCATCGCTGCCTTGACCGGCCCGCAGGACGAAGTCCACGCCATGGTCAAAGCCTTCGACGAGCGCCGCCGCCGCATCGTGCCGATGCTCAACCAGCTGCCGGGTGTCCGCTGCGTCATGCCGGGCGGCGCGTTCTACGCGTTTCCGAACATCACTGGCACCGGCATGACCGCGAAGGAACTGCAGAACAAGATGCTGGAAGTGGCAGGTGTTGCCACCGTCGCTGGCACATCGTTTGGTGTGCATGGCGAGGGGTTCATCCGGTTCTCGTATGCCAACAGCATACAGAACATCGAGAAAGCCATCCAGCGCATCGGCACGCTACTGACAGAGAGCTGAGGCCAGCACTGCTGCGTGCGTAAAATATCAATTGCAAATGAAAACGGTGGCCCTAACTCGGTCACCGTTTTTCGTTCTAACCATCCAGGTAATTACTATCAGATTTTTCCGAACCATCATTTGCATCCGCAGGCTACTGGGTAGTCTCCCAGGCTGACAAAAAAACTATCCTGCGTCCTAATTCGTGACACGGCACATGCGTGTCGCCCCTGGATAGGACGCTCAATGCCAAAGACGCACCAGCCCTCAGCCTCGAAGCCGCTCTACAACGAGCTGCCCCTCCAGGTCATGGGCGTTGGGGTGAACCAGCAAGCTGAGACGTCAAGCCGCGTTGTGATTGGCTTTGTCGACTACGGCTTCGATCTGCTGCATCCGTGCCTGCTCGATGCCTCCGGAACGAAAAGTCGGTTCAAGTATTTCTGGGACCAGAACCGCACGCCGCAACTGGTCCGCCAAATGCAGTTTCCACTCTCAGCGGTCTATGACTACTCAGCAGATGTCATCAATCAGCTGATAGCCGTCGCTCAACGGCATGGCGACCGCTCGCATCTGGACGCAATCTATGACCCACACGCCAACTATTACGGCCGGAACGGGGTCGTCGATGGGGCACACGGCACGCTGATGGCGTCTATGGCTGCTGGCACAGCTTTTGGTGGCTTCCGCAGCGCCGCACCATTTGCCGATCTGATTGGCGTCCAACTCGCTGTTGCAGACACTGACTGGCGCGAAGAAACAGCCGCCGGTGAGCCAACATGGCGTGACGCCGCCCTACGCGAGTGGGCCGACTGGCGGACGTACGATGCCTGCCCGCAGATCGTCCATGCCATCCACTATATCTACGATCGCGCCAGCCGCTTGGGCGCGGAGCTCGTCATCATCAACCTCAGCATTGGCACCTGGGCCGGTGCCCACGACGGCCAGTCACCGGTTGAACGGGCAATTGCCAAGGTCATCGAATATGGTCGGCGCCCGGGGGCTACAGCCTGTCAGGTCGTCGTTGGCGCGGGCAATGCAGGAGCCGACCAGGGCCATTTCTCAGCAACTCTCTCAAATGGCGACGCTACGACTTTCCAGTGGCTGATGAACGCTAACGACACGACACAGAACAAACTTGAGATTTGGTATGATGGCGCGCCCTTACACATCGAACTCACCGGGCCAGGGCCAAACGCACAGCCACTGTCCATAAGCGTTGGCCGGAACCACGCAGTTGAACTCGACGCAACCTGCCTAGGCGTAGCCGATCATGTAATTGCAGCCCGTGGATCGCTATCTCGCGTCCGCATCCTGCTCCATCCACCGTACATGACGGGGCTCGCTAGAGGCGGTGCCGAGCACCTGACTTGGACACTAACGGCGCGCGCCGTTGGCCCCAGCCAAACGCCAAACACCCTACACGCTTGGGTGGAACGAGATGATGGGATCGTCGAACGCTCGTGGTTGGTGCCACACGACCGGGACAGCACACTTTGCTGTCTGGCAACTGCTCCGAGCGTAATTGTCGTGAGTGGCGCTAACCACCACGCAACAGGTGCAACCAATCAGGTGCCCCTTCGCACCATGCCATTTTCAGGCCGGGGACCTGCGCCCTGGAGCGTTCAAAAGGCCGCAACATCCGCATTAGGTACTCCGCAGCACCCTGTGATGGCACCCGCCTACAACATCTGGGGAGCACAGTCGAAAACGACTGGCTTTGTTCAGACCAGCGGCACCAGCGCCGCAGCGGCACTGATGTCGGGCAGTTTGGCGGCACAGCGCTTCGAACTCACGAAACCAAAAACGAACCGACCCAGAAAATTAAGTCAGGCCGCAGCCGATACGCTTGTAACGACTGACGGATGAACCACGCCTCGCATTACTTCGACCTATCGACAAACCAAGTGGAGGCAAACGTGAACGAAGTGGTTGGCATCAACACTGAAGGTCGGACATCGCTATCACAAAACTCGGGGCTATCAACACAATCGGCCAAGCGGGCCATCCCCCACCTAGACAAGCCATTCAAGCTGACGATCTGTGTAACCCAAACTTGCAATATGGATTGCAAGCTCTGTTACGCTGATTGCCACACCAAAACCGAACTGACGACCCAGCAGTGGAAGGACTTCATTGATAATCTTGTGGCTGAAGGCTTTCTGCATATCTACTTTGAAGGCGGCGAGCCCTTCCACCGGCCAGACTTTGAAGAGATCCTCGAACACTGCAGCCGCAAGCTGTTCGTCGCCATCCGCACCCATGCCGGACTAATTGATGCAGAGCGGGCGAAACGCATCAAGGCGTTTGGCGTTGGCCGGATCTATGTCGACCTGTTCGCCGCGATCCCCGAAATCCAGGACAACTTGACTGGACACCCTGGCAGCTATGACGAGGCAGTCGCTGGCATTCGCGCTGCCCGAGCAGCGGGCATCAAGGTGAATATTCAGGGAATCCTATCGCGCCACAACGCGCCGCATCTGCAGAAGTACCTGGACCTCGCGAAGGAACTGGATGCCGATCAGGTTGGCATCCTCAGACTGTATCCGCTGGGACGGGCCCGGAAAAATTGGAACGAACTGTCGTTGCCATTGTCTGAGATGATGGCGGCACTGAACGGACTAGAAGTGCCTCCCGGCATCCAGCTGATGCAATCCTGGCACCCGAAGGACGGCAACTGCTGCTGGCAGAACGCCGCCGTCAGCCCAGAGGGTAATAGCATCGGCTGCCCGTACCTGCGGGAATACGTCAATTACGGCAACATCACTGAAATGTCGCTCGTTGAAACCTGGAACAACCCACTTTACGCGCAGCTGCGCGCCAACGACGTCGAAGACCACTGCCCCGACTGTTCCGCAACACAGGGCACCCACGGCGGCTGCCGCTCCACCGCCTATGCGTTCCACGACCGTTTCACGGCCCCGGATCCTTACTGCACCCACACCAACAAAGGAGTTGATCTCCGTGTACTCCCGCAACGGCTGCTATCAAAAAACGCCTGATGTCGTGATCCGCCGGTTCGAAGATTGGGGGCGTGCTTATGCCTTCACCCCGGACGAGCCGGAGATCTACGACCTCAACACAACCGCCTGGTTCATTGTCGAGATCTGCAATGGCCGGTCATTCGGCGAGATCGAGGCGGAGTACGTCAAAACCGTCGGCCCCAAAGTCGGCGCTGATGCGGCTAAGGCGCAATTCCATATGGGTTTCGATGCGCTGCTTGAGCGCAACATCATTTCAGTCAGCAACTAGTCAGCTGACTGTCACCGGGTCGATACCGCAAAAAGCGGATCGGCGAACACGATAAGTCACGACAATAATTGGTCATACAGCAACAGGAGACTACCATGTCAGACTTCCTTAGCCGCCGCCTTGCTCGTGCCGACTCGATCGAGGCACCAATGGTTGGTTCCGTCAACTTGCAGGTCCGGACCGGCATGAGCGTGCCTTTCGCACCGCACATGCTTGATGGATCAGCGCCATCGGTCACCGACGTCAACCTGCAGGTTCGCACCGGCATGAGCGTGCCGTTCCAGCCGCACATGCTGGAAAAGGGCGACACCGCCGCCGCCCCAACGGTCGAGAACGTCAACCTGCAAGTGCGCACTGGCATGAGCGTGCCGTTCGCCAGCTTCATGGTGGCGGAGCCGAAAACTGCAGCCGTTGAGCCGCAGAAAACCGTCACGGCGCGCGCCAAGCGGTAAGCAACGAACCGTCCGGGCGGTGCGGCGACGCGCCGTCCGGATACTCGCGCGGCGCACATGCTGCAAACAGATTTTCATTCTGCGGCATCAACGAATTCGGGGGACATCATGTCGCTGCACGCAACAACGAAGCATTCGCCGTCTATGGGCTCCGGTTCCAGCAGTACCGCGCCGAAATCGACCATCCACGGTGGCCACGCTGCAACTACAGCGGCTGCCAAACCGGCTCGGGCAGCGACTGAATTGCCGCATGATCCGTTCAACATGACCCCGTATGCACGCGAACTCGTGTCGCGTCGTGTGATTTTGGCACCCGTGCTCGTCACTTGGCAGTACAACATCGCCAGCCATAAGCGCTTCACCGGCTGGCTCGGCACCCGGGAAATTCTCATGAGCGACGTCCGCTTGGGTGCGGATACGGTTCTCTGTGACGTTCGCTACTGCGGCACCTATCGCGTTGGCGCGGGCCTATCGGAAGATGGCCGAGACCTTGGCGGCACCTATCGGACCATGTGGGGTTACTCAACCGAGGCGGCTATGCATGCGGTGCAGCGGCTAGCGACCAATCCGAACGGCCCGACGACCATTATCCAGAATGACCTGATCGAGTTCATCACAACGATAAAGCGCCACGTTGCGGAGGCGGGCGACCAACACTTTTCGCAAGACGTACTCATAGGAGCTGCAGCGGGCTAACTGCCCGCTCCCCTCAGATATCATCTTTGCTTTTCCAATATTCGCCGTGGAGATCCCCATGTCGCGCAGGACTATCGGTATTGTCTGCGGAATTCTGGCAGCGATCCTGTGGGGCGGCAGCGCGGTAGTGTCCCGCCATCTCGTCACAGCCCACGTCGACCCGATGGACATGGTGCTATTGCGCTATGCCGCATGTTTCCCAATTGCGGTGGGATTAGTGATCGCGTTTGGCCGCCGTGTCTGGCTCGACATCCCGCTTGAACGACTACTGGTGCTGCTGCTTCTCGCTGGCCCACCCTACCATCTGTTGCTGACCAGCGGGTACGAGCAAGCAACGGCCGGAGCTGGCTCACTGCTGGTGTGTGGTTTACTGACGGTGTTCTCGTTGGCCGTGCCGCTAGCATTCAACACTGCCAAGCCATCGGCCAATGCCGTGCTTGGCGCGGCGCTAGCCTGTGGCGGCCTCGCAGTGTTTGCCGTCAGCAGCGCAGAACGGGCCATCACACCAGTTGGCTTCGCCATTTTCAGCAGTGCGGCACTGTGTTGGGCTATATTGAACGCCCTGGTCCGGCACTGGAAAATCGATCCACTCAAACTCACCGTCGGCCTGGCACTGTGGTCGCCATTGTTTCTGCCGGTCTATACGTCAATCCGGCCATGGCACGCATTGACCGGGCCAGCATCGGAACTACTGCTGCAGTTCGTCTATCAGGGCTGGCTCGTGGCGTTCGCCGCCACGCTGCTGTTCTTTGTCGCCATCCGCTTTGCCGGGGCACCTACAGCGGCGGCACTTCAAGCACTGGCACCAGGGGTTTCCGCAGGTCTCGGCGCCGTAATGCTCGCCGAACCGATTGGCCAGCTGCAAGTTGTCGGCCTCGCCATCACCATTCTCGGCGTGATGTTCGCCTCCGGCGGCGAGCGCTGGTTGACGGGCTGGCTGGGGCACCTGAGTGGCCGGGTTAGGCACCAACCTGCGACTGGTTAGCGTT
>JAYSVA010000528.1:0-12957 GCA_043718785.1 Hyphomicrobiaceae bacterium | reverse complement strand
CGCTGCATTCACACCTGCCATTCGATCTTGTCGACGTGCCTTGCGCCTCAGCAAGACCGAGAACGGCGGCCACGACGGGCCACGGCATGGCTGTCGTTTCAAGCGCGTGTCTATTCCGTGCATCTCGCCCTGCAGTTAAACGCGCGCTACGAGGGATTGCCGCCCTCCGTCTATGGTCAGCCAACGGTCCATCACAGCATAGGTGCACTGTTTCGTTTGTCTGATACCAGCGGTCAATTTTCTTGACCGGTGGTCTCCGCGCGCGGGGTTGGTGCGGCGGCCGCGCGCAGGCTAAAGATCTAATACCACCGGTCAAAAATTTTGACCGGTGGTATTAGGCAATGTGCGAGCTATGCAACCTTGGTGGCTTGGCGTTGCTGGATGTAGCGAAGGCCTACCGTGGCGACCGACCAAAGCAGCAGCGCACACGCAAGTGTCATGATCGTTCCGGCGAGCCAGTTGCGCCAGAACACAGTCAGCTGACCACCCGAAAGCAGCATGGATTGGCGGAAGGCGTCCTCGGTGCGGTCGCCGAGTACCATGGCCAGCACGAGCGGCGCAATGGGATAGCTGAGCCGCTTCATCACGTAGCCGACGATACCGAAAACGAGCATCAAGCCGAGGTCAAAGGGCGAGCCGGTGACGGTCCATGCCCCGATCACACAGACGAGCGCGATGACCGGGCCCGTGACAGTGAGCGGCACCTGCATCAGGCGGGCGAACAGCGGCACGGTCGCCAGCGCCAGCAGGACGGCGAGCACGTTCGACACGTACATCGAGGCGATCAGGCCCCAGACGAAATCAGGCCTCTCCTTGAACAGCGTCGGTCCCGGTGTGATGCCCCAGATCATCAGGCCGCCCAGCAGCACGGCGGCCGTGGCGGAACTTGGCAACCCCAATGCGAGCATCGGCAGCATCGCGCTCGACCCGGCGGCTTGATCGGCGGTCTCGGCGGATACGAGACCTTCGGGCTCGCCGGTGCCGAAGTGTTCGCCGCGCGACGACAGGCGCTTGCCGAGGCCATAACTCATGAACGACGCCGCTGTCGGTCCGCCAGGCGCGATGCCCATCCACACACCGATAGTGGCGCTGCGCAGAAGTGCTGGCCAGTAGCCGAGCCAGGCGCGGGCGGCACGGAACACCTCGCCAAGATCGAGCTTGGTTGTGACCGCTTTTGCTGTCAGTGGCCGCTGCATTGTCTCGATCAGTTCGCCGATGCCGAACAGGCCGATGACCACGACCAGCAAGCTGACCCCGCGTATCAGATCGGGCACATCGTAGGTGAGGCGAACAGAGCCGGAGATCGTGTCCATGCCGATTGACGCGAACCCGAGGCCAAGCGCGATCGATAGGATCGACTTTAACGGCGAACCACCGCCGAACGCGATGAAGCTCGCAAACGCGAGGATGAACACAGCAAAGTACTCGACGGGGGAGAACAGCAGTGCGAACCGCGCGATCGAGCCCGCCAGCAGCGTTACGACCACGACGCCGAACAAGGCGCCAAAGCCTGACGACAAGAACGCAAAGGTCAACGCCTGCGTGGCCCGACCCGCTTTGGCCATCGGATAGCCATCGAAGGTGGTGGCGACAGAGGACGGCTCGCCTGGAATGTTGAACAGAATCGACGTGGTGGATCCGCCGATCAGCGCGCCCCAATACATGCTGGTGAGCAGGATGACGGCTGAAACCGGCTCCATCGTGAACGTGAGCGGCAGCAGCAGGCTCATGCCGTTCGGCGCGCCGAGCCCCGGCAGCACGCCAACGACGAGGCCGAACAACACACCGGCGAGCATCAGCACGACGTGTTTCGCCGTCAGCGCGACAGCGAAGCCTTGCAGCAGCGCCGAGAGGTTTTCGATCATGATGCAGCTCTCCGGGCCAGGGCGATCAGCGGCTCAAGCACGCCTTTCGGGAGAGGCGTCTTGAACGCATGCTCGAACAGGACAAACATGAACACCGGCACGCTGACTGCGACGGCGCTAGCTTGCACCCAACCCGCCCGCCCGATTCCGCCGATGGTTGCCAGCAGATAAATCGCGGCCGCGAGATAGAGCCCCAGCCACGGCGTCAGCACGACGAGGGCAACGAGCGGCAACAAGAACGCGGCAATGCCGCGTGCCTGGGCCGTGTCGATGAAGGTCTCGCGCGGACCAGCCCGCAGCATTTGGGACGCCAGCACGAGCACAGAAGCGACGACGATGACGATGCCGATCAACTGCGGGAAAAAGCCAGCTTCTGGGCCCGACGAGCCCCAGCCGGTGTCGAGTTGCCGCGCGCCGTAGATGAAGACGGTGCCGACGGCGGCCAACATCAGCGCGAACGCAATCTCAGCCACACGACGCGACATTGGCTTCTCCCCGCTTGATACAGACCCTACTCGGACCGCTTTACTTCAACAGCCAGCCCTGCTCCTCGAAGACTTGACGGCTGCGCACTTCGTCCTCAGCGATGAACTTAGTAAAGGCAGTGCCGGTCAGAAAATTCCCCGATTGCGATGTCTTCGTGATGTATTCGGCCCAATCTGGTGACTTGAATACCTTGTCCAGCACATTGGCCCAGTAGGCTAGGGCTTCCGGCGGAACGCCGCCCGGCAGGAACACCGTACGCGGCATCTTGAATTCGTCGATGGCGACGCCCTGCTCCTTGCAGGTCGGAATATCAGACCAGCCCATGGTCTCCGTCACCTTCGGCCCCGCTACCAATCGCTTCGAGCTGAACACACACAATGGACGGCCCTGACCGGCTTTCCACTGGCCAATATTTTCGGCCGGGTTGTTGGTGTTGCTATCGATGTGACCGCCCGCGAGTTGCACCGCTGCCTCGCCGCCCGACTTGAACGGGATGAACGTGGTCTTGATACCGGCCGCACGCTCGAACAACTTGACCAGCGTTTCGTCGAGGTCTTTCGACTGCGCGCCGCCCATCTTGAGCGTGCCAGCCTTGGCCGCAGCGACGTAGTCAGCGGCCGTCTTCCACGGCGCGTCCTGGCGGACCCAAAGCAGGAATTCGTCAAACGCAAGCGCTGCGACGGGGGTCATCTCATCGCGCTTCCAGGCGACCTTCGCAACCATCGGCAACAGCCAGGCGTTAGAGGTCGCGAACACGACGCGGTGGGCATCGCCCGCAGCTGACTTGCCGTAGACGAAGCCTTCCGCGCCCGACCCGCCGCCCTTCAATTGCACGACGATCGGCTGTGATACCAGGTTGTTCTTCTGGATGATGGCCTGGACCGTGCGGGTGAAAATATCGGTGCCGCCGCCTGCTCCCGCCGTCACCACGAACTCGACCGGCTTCGAGGGCTGCCATTTGGCCTGAGCCAGAGCCTGGCTAACGGCGGCCAGGGCTAAACCTGCAAGCGCTATTGCGCCTGCTACGCGAGACTTCATCATTATTTCCTCCCACTTTTCTCGTTCAGTTTTTACGGTAATGCCGGTCTCTCAGAGTCAATGTAGGCGATCACCCGGACCCGGGTCTTTTCGAGGTGTGCAGCGAGTGCTTCCGCAAGTGCTTCGGCATCTCGCGCTTTCAGCGCTGCCATAATCACATTGTGTTCGGCCATGGCACCGGCCCAAGCGTCCGGTTTCTCGTTGCCGACGAAGCGGATGCGCCGCAACTGGCGCTGCAATGTCTCGTGCATGGAGGAGAGGACCGCATTGTGCGCCAGCGCGACCATCCCCGCGTGGATTGCCTGATTGAGCTTGAAATAGGCGAGGCGGTCACGGACGGCGAACAGGTCAGCCATTTCGTCGTGCATGGCCGCGATGTCGCGGATCTCAGCGTCGCTTGCGCGGGTCACGGCGGCACGACAGGCGAACTGCTCGATCATGACGACCGCCTCCAGCAAGTGGCGCACCTCCGCGACCTCCAGCCGTTTGACCACCGCGCCCTTGGCGCGAACCGCCTCGATCAGTCCTTCGCTGGCCAGCGTCTTCACCGCCTCGCGCACGGGCGTGCGGGATACGCCGAGGCGCAGGCACAGCTCGCTCTCGTTGATGCGATCCCCGCTCGCGAGTTCACCCTCGATGATCATGTCGCGCATGCGATCAACGACCTCGTCGTGCAGGGTCCGGCGAAAAATCGGTTGAGCTGATGGGGTCATGGTAGCGATCTGGCGCCGAAATGATTGCCGGAGCAATGCGTCATTATGCTACATCCTGTATGCAGCATGCATTGTGCGAAACCTCTGTGATCGGTATTCGCGGCCGCATTTCGTGATCTGCCACCCTCCGGCATCGTGCTGCCCTCAGCTATAATGCGCGGGTCCGCGGCACCAACAAAAGGACTACGCACGTGTCTAAATCCGCCCTGCCAACGATCGTGCTTGCCATGGGATGTCCGGCTGGCATCGGATCCGAACTCGCGGCCGAGGTACTCTCGGGCGATGCGTCGGCGTGGCCGGGACGGTTGATCATGATTGGTGATCGCCGGGTGCTGGAGAAGGGGGCCGCCGCGCGTGGCAAGACGCCCGTCGCGACGTTCCTGAGCAAGTCGGAGATCGTGCCGTCGGGCGCTGGCCACTATTTCGTCGATCTCGCCAATCTTGATCCGGCTTCGTTACCCGTCGGCGAAGGTTCGCTGGCCGCCGGACGGTTTGGCATTGAAAATTTTTCAACGGCAATCGACATGGGGGCTGCGGGCATTGCTGACGTTGTCGCCTGGACACCATTCAACAAATCGACGATGCGGCTCGCGCACCCCTCCTATGAGGATGAGATTGTTTTCACTGCCGAAAAGCTGGGGTTCAAGGGCGCAGCGAGCGAGTTCAATATCCTGCCGAAGCTATGGAACGCGCGCGTGACCTCGCATGTGCCGCTCAGCGATGTGGCCCGGCACATCACCTTCGACACCGTCATGCGGGGACTAAAACTGACCGTGCAAGCCATGCGCGAGAGCGGTTTTCCCACCCCGCGCATCGCCGTGGCGGCGCTCAACCCGCACGCGGGCGATAACGGCAATTTCGGACGCGAAGAGATCGACGTGCTCGAGCCTGTAGTGGCGGCGGCGAAGCGTGAAGGCATCCTGTGCGACGGGCCGTTTCCCTCTGACACGGTGTTCGTGCGCGCGCGCAAGGGCGAGTTTGACGGGGTTCTAACGATGTATCACGATCAGGGCCAGATCGCGATGAAGTTGATGGGGTTTGAGGAAGGCGTGACATTGCTGGGCGGCTTCCCGTTCCCGCTGGTGACACCGGCCCACGGCTCCGCCTACGACATCGCCTACAAAGGCGTCGCCCATCCAGGCGCAATGATGAACGCACTGCGCATCGCCATGACGATGGCAACGGCGCGCAAAAACGCGGCGTGACGTCTCAATTGAACCAAAGGGAAAGCCCCGATGCCAGTGCCGTTCAAGCGACCCTATCGCGGGGTGTTTCCAGTCGTGCCGACGATCTTCGATTCTGTCGGCGAGCTCGACCTCGCTGGCCAGAAGCGCTGTATCGATTTCATGATCGACGCCGGTTCACAGGGCTTGTGCATCCTGGCCAACTTTTCGGAGCAATTCGTGCTGTCGGACGCGGAGCGCGAGGTGCTCACACGGGTGTGCCTCAGCCAAGTCGATAACCGCGTGCCGGTGATCGTCACGACCACGCACTTCTCCTCCCGGATTTGTGCCGAGCGCTCGAAGGCGGCCGAGGACCTCGGCGCTGCCATGGTCATGATCATGCCGCCGTATCACGGCGCTACGTTCCGCGTCAGTGAGGCCCAGGTGCGCGACTTCTTCACGGTCGTGTCCGACGCAATCTCCATCCCGATCATGATCCAGGATGCCCCGGTCGCTGGAACGCCGCTGTCACCGGCATTCCTTGCGTCGATGGCACGCGAACTCGACAACGTCCGCTACTTCAAAATCGAAACTGCCGGGGCTGCCACCAAGCTGCGCGAGCTGATCGCGCTCGGTGGCGCGGCAATCGAGGGGCCGTGGGACGGCGAAGAGGCAATCACGTTGATGGCCGATCTCGATGCAGGTTGCACGGGCGCCATGACGGGCGGCGGCTATCCGGACGGCATTCGCGAGATTATGGACCCGTGGTTCGCTGGCGACCGCGCAGCTGCACGGGCCGCATACTCGAAATGGTTGCCGCTGATCAATCACGAGAACCGGCAGTGCGGTTTTGCAACTGCCAAGATCCTCATGAAGGCTGGTGGTATCATCCGCTGCGATGACGTCCGCCAGCCCCTGCGCAGCCCGCATCCCGCCGCAGCAGCAGGCCTCCTAGAAATCGCCCGCGAGCTCGATGTGCTGGCCTTGCGTTGGTCAAAGTAGCCGGAACGGTTCGCGTGTGTCCGGCCAAAATCAAGCCTGTCGCACCTGCTTGGCGCCCGTTCATCGACGCAGCGGTCGTGACCGGGCATGAGCGGCAACGGCGCGAACAAAAATCATAGCCCCCACACCCGGTTCCACAGGCGGGTCCATTTTTTGCGGAGCCAAGTGGGTTCGGTTGGCGGCGGGGTGCCTTGCTCAATCGAGGTGGCGGCGGCGGCGAGAAACTCGCGGATGCGCGGTGCCATATGCTGGCCGTTGGCGTCGGACTCGAGATCGTCGAGGTTACGGGCGACGGTGCGCGACGGGCGGCCCGGATCGACGACGGCGAGGAACGGCACGGCGCGCTGCTTCACGTCCGGGCGCTGGGCCAGGATAACGGCCAGCACCGCTTCGCCGCTGACCACCTGCTCGCGTTTGCCGCCAGCTGTGACCGTGGACAAAGCAATTTCGACGACTTGAAATTTCGCCGGGTCTGCCAGCGCGCCGGATTTGAACTGGCCCTGCAGCGATTTGCACCATGGGCACCAGGTCGCGCCAAAATCCACGATCAGCAGCTTTTTGTTCTTGGCCGCAGCGGTCAAAGCGCCGGTGAACACGGCCATCTGATCGGCACAGATGGCATAGTGGGCTTCGTTCGGGCGCAATGCGGCGGCCGCCGGTGAGGCCGTGCAGCGGGATGGCGCCTGGAACGCCACGCCGGGCGAGTGCTGGGGCCAGGCCGGTTCAGCCGCGAGCGGTGGGATTAGCGATAACCAGATGGCGGCTGAGGCAAAGAGAACGCGAAAGGACATGGTTGGCTCCGGAGGTTACCCGCCGCGCAGCAATCCCCATGCCAAGAGTTGAGGCCTGGGAACACAGGGCGATTGCATGTACGTCAACTGGGGTAGTGAGTTTGCGGGTTTCGCATCCTCCCCCCTTGCGGGGGAGTGTTTGGACTGGGGACAAAGGTAACAACTGTTCGGGGGGAAGGGAGAAGCCCAGAGATTTGAGCCATCTGTTCATCGACCGCCCCGCGTGCGACCAACTCCCTATTCTCTCACTTACAAGCCGCTGTGATTGCCTGCAGCGCTTGCGTCATGCCGGCTAGCGAATAGGTATCCTTGCCCATCACGCCCTGCTCGGTTTGAGCTAGAACGATCACGCTGGAGCCCTTTTTCATGGCTTCGAGCAGCTTCAGCTCATCGGTGGAGTCGAGCACGTAGGCGCGGTCGCCGCTAGCCGACAGCTTGAACGTTGCCTTGTCGACGATGATTGAACCGAGGGCGCCGGGCTTCAATTGTGTTGCGGTCTTGACGCTCACCTCAGCACGCACGCCCTCCCGTGGCCACGTTGAAACGTAAAGCAGCGGCTTGAACCCGGTATCTTGCGGCGGATCACTGGCGCGCGGTGGCGTCGAGGCGAAGCAAACGCGCCCGCTGGCATCATCGTGGGCGTAAACCGTCCACTCGCCATGGCGGCTGACGTTGCGTGTTTGTGCTGATGCAACCAAGACGCAGCTGCAGACGAACACGCTAGCGAGCACCAAGGTGCCCGCGTTCCAATAGTGTCGTAGTTGGGTCGTCCGGGTCCGCATCCCCCCATATAGGGCGATCAGGTTACCGCTGTCATCGGGTTCGTCGCATCTTGGTTGTTGGTGTTGTGACGCATCCACTTAGCGCGCCTGCGTGGCCAGGATTTTGGCGGCGAAAAAGCCGAAGACGCCGGCGAACACCCAGTCGATGGCACGGAGGATGCCGGGGCGGGTCTTCAAATAGACCACCAGCCATTCGGCCCCCAAGATCATGATGATCGACAGGGGAATGTTGATCACCACGAAGTACAGCCCGAGAAACAACAGCTTGGAACTGGCGTGCGGATCGGTCGGGCTGATGAATTGGGGCAGGAAGGTAATGAAGAACAGCACCACCTTGGGGTTGGTCATGTTCACCAGCATGCCGGAAATGAATGTTTTGCTGACCGATGCCGGCGCGGTCCGGTCCGGCCGGACGTTTAACGCTGAGCCGTTGCGCAGGGTGTCGTAGGCCAACCAGAGCAGATACAACGCGCCGAAGATCTTCAACGCCGTGAACGCCGTCGCCGATGCGGCGAGCAGCGCCGACAGGCCGAGGGCCGCCGCCACGGTATGCATGCAGCAGCCGAGGTTAGCCCCCATCACGGAGGCAAAGCCCAACCGCCGTCCGCCGGAGATGGTGCGGGCCAGGAACAGGCTCATATCCGGCCCTGGTGTCACGAACAGAACGACACAGGCAATGGAATACGCAGCCAACGTAGCGCTGTCGGGCAGGAATGGGACGAGGAAGGAATGTGCGGTGCTCATCGTATAACTCTTTCGCGATTTCAGAGTAGGTCTTGCTGCACGTGGCGGAGCTTCCGAGAACGCTATAATTCAGGCGAGGTCTGAAAAACTCATAGTGCGCGACATGCGGCGTTCGTCAGATGAAGTTAATAATCTGAGCACAGGCATTAACTGACCATTAGCCCCTTCGCGCTAACTTGAGCCATCGATACCACGCGCGAATCAGCGCGTTTTTGGTAAGCTGCCTCTGCTGAGCGATATGTTTCATGATCAACGGTGCCCTCGGAAGCAACAAGAATAACTCGCTTATGGGCGAGTACGCGTCGCTATTGGGCGATGCAATTCTGCGCCAGCGGACGCGCGCCGCCGAGCAAAAGGTCCAGATCGAGGCTGATCTCGCCAACCAAGTGAAGTCGCAGTTCATTGCGACCATGAGCCACGAACTCCGCACACCGCTGAATACCATTATCGGCTTCTCAAAAATGCTGAGCGAGCAGGAGCGCCGTAATATGTCGGCGGCCGATGTCGCCCAGTACGCCGGTCTCATTCACAAAGGCGGCGTGCAGCTGTTGGCGATGATCAACGATATTCTCGATCTGTCGAAGATCCAGAGCGGTCGCTATACCATCGATCATCGTGAAGTGCACTTGGATGAAGTGCTGACCGCCGCCATGACCGCGCACAAGGCGCTGGCCGACGCCGCGCAGATCACCCTCTCCATTAAAATGGACACCAACCTGCCGAACGTTCGTGGCGATGCGACCAAGCTGCAGCAGGCGATTTCAAGCTTGTTGAACAATGCCATCAAGTTCAACACGCCCGGCGGCAAAGTGTCGATTGAAGCAACACGGGCCATGGACGGCGGCGCGACGGTCGTGGTCAGCGACACCGGTATTGGCATGACGGACGAAGAAGTTGCGGTGGCGCTGAAACTGTTCGGCCAGGTCGATGGCGGCAAATCCCGGTCTTACGAGGGCACGGGCCTAGGATTGCCGATCGCCAAAGCCCTGGTGGAGCTGCACGGCGGCCGCCTGGATATCCGCACCGCCAAGGGACAAGGCACCGTCGTGGCGGTGCTGTTGCCATCTAAAAATAACGTATCGACAGCCGGTTAAGGCGCGGGAAGCTGCTGATATCGGTGGTTTTTCCTGTTTGATTCGAGGGACGACGCATGCAGACGATGCAACTTAGCTCGCACGGCAATGGTTCCAGCAATGCTGCAGCCAAGCACGGGGATGGCTCGATCGGCCGTATCGTCTCGGTGACTGGCTCGAAGGCGATTGTGCTGTTGGATAACGCCAACGACGGGCGCAATCTGGTGCCCGTTGAACGGCCGGAAATGGGCACGCTGCTCGCCATCGAGCAGGCCAACACGGTGGTTCTGGCAATTGTTTCCGCGCTCAGCGTGCCGATGCCATCGCAGCGCGAAGGCGAAGCTGAGCTATGGATCGCTGAGCTGGGCCTCGTCGGTGAGCTCTGGAAAAACGGCTCCGGCAAAGCCGACGCGTTCAACCGTGGTGTGACGATCTATCCATTGCTGGGCGACCGGGTGCGCGTCGCCTCAAAAGATGAGCTACGGACGGCGTTCTGCGGCGATACGCGCGGCTCGGTGCGCATTGGCTGCATCCGCCAGGAACCAACCATTCCGGCGATGGTCAAGGTCGATGACCTGCTCGGCAAGCACTTTGCCATTCTCGGCACCACCGGCACCGGCAAATCCTGCACTACCGCGCTGATCCTGCGTGCGATCCTCGAAGCCAATCCGGCCGCACACATCATCCTGCTCGACCCGCACAACGAATATGCCACCGCGTTCCCGGAGTGGGCTGAAGTCGTGTCGCCGCGCAACATGCAGCTGCCATACTGGCTGCTGACGTTCGAAGAGCTGACGGAAGTTCTGATCGGCGATCCGGACGACCATAAGGCTGAAATTGATATTCTGTCAGAACTGATCCCAATCGCGAAAAGCCGCTATTCGACCGGTCGCGTCAAGGAAACGACGGCGCTGCGCCGTGGCGCGCTCGATCCCGGCCGGTTTACCGTCGATACGCCGGTGCCGTATCGCATCTCGGATCTGACCGGCCTCATTGATGAGCGCATGGGCAAGCTTGAGAATAAGCGCGACCTGCATCCCTACCGGACGCTGCGCAACAAGCTCGATATGATCAGCCAGGATGCCCGTTATGGCTTCATGTTTGGTGCCCTGACCGTTTATGACGGCATGGCGCAGATCATCAGCCGCCTGTTCCGCGTGCCGGTCAACGGCAAGCCGATCACCATTTTGGAACTGACGGGCCTGCCGACCGAAATCGTCAACGTTGTCGTGTCGGTGATCTGCCGCATGACGTTCGACTTC
This sequence comes from Hyphomicrobiaceae bacterium, assembly GCA_043718785.1. GTDB lineage: Bacteria > Pseudomonadota > Alphaproteobacteria > Rhizobiales > Hyphomicrobiaceae > JAYSVA01. The sequence continues at coordinate 2,038 of JAYSVA010000528.1, read as the reverse complement.
GTCGTCTGGGGCGAAGGCCAAGTGCCGGTAACGTTGGTCTGCGAAGAAGCCCATCGCTACGTGCCAGCCAACCCGAACGCCGGCTTCGAACCATGCAAGCGCGCGATTGCCAAGATCGCCAAAGAAGGCCGTAAATACGGGGCATCGCTGTGCATCGTGACCCAGCGGCCCGCTGAAATTGACCCAACGATTCTCTCGCAGTGCAACACGGTGTTTGCGCTCCGTATGTCAAACGACCGCGACCAGGCCATCGTCCAGTCAGCGGTGTCGGACACGGGCTCGGGCCTGCTTGAGTTCCTGCCGTCGCTCGGCCAGCGTGAAGCGATTGCCTTCGGTGACGGCGTTGCCCTGCCAGTCCGCATCAAATTCGATGAATTGGCCAAGATCAACCTGCCACGCTCATCGACCGCACGCTTCTCTGAGAAGTGGCAGAAGTCCGTTGGCGACGAAGGCTTCCTCGAAAACTTGGTCGAACGTTGGCGGACATCAGGCGTCGGCGCTGGCATCGAAATCGCCCAGAACATGCACATGGCTAACTTCGCCGATGCCATGGGCATCGTCCCTGCCGCCGCCCCGGAGCCGATGGCCGAGCAAGCCTATGCTCCGACGTATGGCAACGCGGAAGATGACCAGAACGGCTATGCGGCGCAGCCGGATGACCGGTTTGCTGGTCGTCAACGTGAATTAGGCGAGCCGTTGGCGGTTCGTGCGTCGGTTCCAGCGGCGGCAGCGCCGATGGGTGCACCAGTGCGTGCCGCGGCAGGATCGATGTTGCGGCGTGAGCCAGCCGCAGCTCCCGTTTCTCCGTCGGGCCGCCCCACCATGCCAGCGGCACGTCCATCGGCCGCACCAGCCGAGGCTGCGCCAGCCGAGGCTGCGCCAGCAGCAGCGCGCCAATCACTGCGCGATCGCCTGCTGCGCCCAGCAACGGCACGCTAATACAACTCATTGACGGATCACTCCCCGCGTACAAAAAAGCCGCCCGGTCTTAAGACTGGACGGTTTTTCGTTATCGTCATACCTCACGATGATCAGAGAGCATCATCCCGTCGCGCCAATCCGACGACTCTTTTAGTTCCCGCTTCCCCGGAATCAGATCAGCGCGCGCTGTTCTGATGTCCGGGGTCTTTCCCGGTGCGGTGAGGCCAAATCTTGCCTCACATTGAGTGGTGAAGATCCCGGACATCCTGATCGAGCTTCGCTCGAGACGGATTCCGGGAAAGCGGGAGTTTCGGTTTTTTTGGCAGGGGCAAAAGGTCATCGGAAAAGCTCGCTCATCTCAAATCTTCAGCCCGCGTGATCGCAGGAAGCGGGGGTTGCGGACTTTTAGCTCGGCGATCACCAGCGCCCGCAGTTTGAGCGCTAATCCGGGGTGCGTCGCCTCGGAAATCTTGCCGGCGCGGATGTCGCGGGCGAGGTCGGTGGGGTTGCCGTCGCCGTCATCGTAGACGGTGTCGAGAATGGCGAACAGTGGCGCTTCATCGGTTGTGGTGATGCCGCGCCGGGCAATATCGAGGGCGTTGATGATCATCGCCGCTGTGTAGCGCTTGTCGGCCGGCAACGATGGCAGCAGCTCCGCTTTGAGCGTCTCGGTGGCCAGTGCCAACAGCGTTTCCGGGGTGAATTTCTTCGTGGCCATTAGCGTTTGCCCTTCTGTGGTGCGGGCGGCGGTGGTGCGACGACGGGGCCGGTGAGCGCCGCGATGCCCTCCAAGCAATCGAACTCCATCTCCGGCACCATGGCACCGGTCAGCGCCAGTTCAATCGAGGTTTCGCCGTCCTTGAAGTAGCGGTCGCCCTGCAGCAAGGCGATGGCGGCCCAGCGGGCTGCCGCTAAGATCTCCCAATAGGCGACGGCTGCCGGATCGATTTTGGTGCCGCCTGCTGCTTCATAGCCATGATAGAACGCGCTGCGGGGGGCGATGCCGCCAGCTTCGAACGCGTCGCCGTCCTGACCGAACCGCCAGCAGCGGGCACAGAACCAGCCGATATCCTCATACGGATCACCCCAGTGGGCGAATTCCCAGTCGAGCACGGCC
>JAYSVA010000527.1:0-5402 GCA_043718785.1 Hyphomicrobiaceae bacterium | reverse complement strand
GCGGGGATCGCGCCACCGATCAGGGCGAGCATGAAGCATGTCGGGTCGAGCAATAGGATAGGCGCAAGGCCAAAGGCGGCGGCGACGGCCATTTCCCGTCCTGTCAGACCGGTGGCGAGCGGTTTAACTTTCGCGCCGTCAGCATCGCCCGCGTAGGGCATCTGGCCGATAGCAACGACCGTGGCGAAGCGGGCCGAGGCATGCGCGGCGACCAGGGCTGCAACGCCTGTCGCCACGTCCAGGGCGCTGATGGCCGTGACCTTCATGGCGAGTGCCAGCATCAGCGTAACGCCGCCATAGGTGCCAATGCGGCTGTCACGCATGATCTCCAGGCGGCGGTTGACCGTCAGCCCGCCGCCGAGGCCATCGGCAGTGTCGGCGAGGCCATCCTCATGGAATGCGCCGGTGACGAGCACGCCCACCGCAACGGCAATGAGGCTGGCCAGCAGCGGCTGCCACAACGTGTGTGCCGCCATCAGGGCGAGACCGGAAATCAGGCCAACGAGGCCACCGACGAGTGGGAAATACTTCGCGGCGCGGTCCAGCCAAGCGGTCTCGAAGTTGTCGAAACTGGGCACCGGGATGCGAGTCAAGAACTGAACGGCGACAAGGAAGTAGCGGAATTCGTTGCGGATAGCCTGAAGGTTCATGGGTGCAGACCGGTGCCCAGGCTGTCCAGAACGAGTGGCCGCCCCTCACCCTCGGTGCGAATTGGCGTATTGCCAATTCCGCCTACACCCTCTCCCCGTAAGGGGACGGGGAGAGGGGAAGTGACGCGCGCTTTGTGCCGATAAACGGCGGGGATTTGCCCTCTCCCCGTTTTGACGGGGAGAGGGTGTCGGTCGATTTGGGTGACAGCCCAACTCGACCGGGGGTGAGGGGCGGCCACACAAAGAACTGCGGGGCTGAGGGATACTTCAATCACGTCGGCTTCCCCGACACTTGATCGGGATGGGCACCGGGCAAATCAGCGAGATCGGTGAGGATGCTTGCCGCGGCACGGACCAGCGGCACGGCGAGGGCAGCACCCGTGCCTTCGCCGAGGCGGAGACCGAGATCGAGGAGTGGTTCAGCGTCGAGCCAGTAGAGAAGCGCGGCGTGCCCGGCTTCGGCGGAGGTGTGGGCGAAGATCAACCGGTCGCGGAGATTGGGCACCAGGGCGCAAGCCACGGCGGCGCAGGCGGTGACGATGAAGCCATCCACCAGCACGATGCGATTGCGGGCGGCGGCTTCGATGATGGCGCCGGTCAACATCACCATTTCGAACCCAGCGAACTGCAACAGCGCTTCGGCAGGGTCTTTGGTGGGGGCACGGGCATAGGTGGCGGTGACAACAGCGCGCTTATGCGCGAGGCCGCCGGGAACGACGCCCGCGCCCGCGCCGACCAGCGTGCCAAGCGGCAGTCCGGTAACGGCATGCGCGATCAGGCTGGCGGCGGAGGTGTTGCCGATGCCGATCTCGCCGAAACAGAAGATGTCGACGCCCAGGTCTGCCAGTTCCGCGACGATGGCCCGACCGCTGGCGAACGCGTGGTCGCGCTGGGTGGCGGTCATGGCCGGGCCCTTCAGGCTGTTGGCCGTGCCCGCAGCAATCCGTGCGGAACGAACCAAGGCGTTGGGCGCGAGCGGATGCAACAGCCCGGCATCGACCACCAGCACTTCGGCATCGGCCACGCGGCCGCAGATGTTGGCTCCGGCTCCACCGGCGACAACCAGCTTGGCAATCTCGCCGGAAATTTCCGAGGGGTAGGCGGCGACGCCCTCAGCGGTCAAACCGTGATCACCGGCGAAGATCACCAGTTCGGCAGGTCCAAGTTTCGGCGAGGCTGTCCCCTGGATTTGGCCTATCTGCACGGCCAGTTTCTCCAGCCGTCCCAGCGCGCCGAGCGGTTTCGCTTTGCCCGCGATCTTGGCCAACAGCGTCTGTTTCAGGCCCGCATCCAGCGGCTGTAGCGCAGGTAGGTTGATCACGTGGTGATGTAATCCGAGGCGTCGAGGGTGGAGGCGGGCACATCTTTGACGAAGCGCTCAAAGCTTTCGAGGCCGCGCGGGGCGGGGCCGCCGTAAGCCCAATCCAGCAGCTCGACGGTGTGGATGATCGGCGTTTCCATGCCCAGGCCGATTTGGGTGATGCAGCCGATGTTCCCGGCCGCCACCAGATCCGGCTTGACGCTCTCGATGTTGGCGACTTTGCGGGCGCGCAACTGGCCCGCGATTTCCGGCTGCAGGATGTTGTAGACCCCGGCGGAGCCGCAGCAGATATGGCCTTCGGGGACGGTTAGCACCGTAAACCCGGCATTGCGCAGCAGCGTTTTCGGCTCATCAATGATGCCCTGGCCGTGCTGCATCGAACAGGCCGAGTGATAGGCCACGCGCAGCGACGACCAGCGCTTTGGCGGCCCCAGATCATAGGTGCTGACGAATTCAGTGACGTCCTTCGTCAGTGCGGAAATGCGCGCAGCCTTGGCGGCGTATTCCGGATCACCTTTGAGCATGTGGCCGTAGTCTTTAACCGTGGTACCGCAGCCCGACGCATTGATGATGATGGACGTGACGGGAGCGCCCTCAGCTTCGGCGCGTTCGATGCTTTTGCTCCAGGCGTCGATGTTGCGCTTCACGAACACCAGGGCTTCGTTCTCTTTGCCCATGTGGTGGACGAGCGCCCCGCAGCAACCGGCCCCCGCCGATACTTCGACATCGACGCCGCGCCGTGCCAGCAAGCGGATGGTGGCGTCGTTGATCTCGGGCCGCAGCACTTGCTGGGCGCAACCGGCGAGCATCAACACGCGGGCGCGGCGCTCAGCTTTGGTGGTAGCGGTACCGGGGCCGGCGAATTTGGCCGAGCGGTTCAGGCCCTTGGGGGCCAGCTCGATCATGGCGGCCATTTCCTTGAAGCCGAAGCGCTTCATCGTTGCCGTGAACGGGCGGCCGAGCGGGGCTAGCCGCAGCGCCATGCGGAACCGCTCGGGATAAGGCACGACGGCGGCGAGCATCCGTCGGGTTAGTCTATCCTTCAGGCTGCGGCTGCCGGTCTCCTCAATGTGGGCGCGGCCGAGATCAACGAGGTGCATGTAATCGACGCCGCCAGGGCAAGTCGTCATGCACGACAGGCACGACAGGCAGCGATCCACATGAAGCTGCACGGGACCGCTGGCATCGCGCCCCTTCTCGAACATGTCCTTCATCAGGTAAATGCGCCCACGCGGGCTATCGCGTTCGTCTTGGCCGAGCACGTAGGTCGAGCATGTCGCGGTACACAGGCCGCAGTGGACGCAGCGCTTGAGAATGCGATCCGCCTCGGCAAGCCGTGGGTTCTTCAGCTGTTCGGCCGTAAAATTGGTTTGCATCGATCACTCGTTGTGGGTGCCGTGGCCGGCTAGTCTAGTCGCTTAGTGCGTCAGATACATGCGCCCGGGGTTCAGAATGCCGCTCGGGTCAAACGTATCTTTGAGTTTTCGCGTCAACATGGCAACGCCTGGCTCCAGCGGCTGGAAACAGTCGACACCGGCCCGCACCTCTTCTGGCGCACGGATCAGCGTGGCGTGGCCGCCATGCACGGCGATGACGCGGCGAATATCAGTTGCCCCGGCGTCGGCGGAATTTGGCACCTCTGCCCAGATCAGGCCGCCGGACCAGTCGTACATGCAGTTGACAGACATATAGTGCTGGATGCCAGCGATCACCTTCGGCCCGGACTGCGGGGCCGTTGAAATGCGCCACAGCGGCGCGCTGGAGCCCTGCAGCACCGACAATTGCCGCAGCTCGTCCCAGAACGCGACGGAACTCTCGTGGTCGAGCACTTGGATCGCGCCATACTGCTTCAGCTCGTCCTTGAGCTTCTCGACGCGATAGCTGACCGACTTGGCGAAATTCTCGATCCGCAGCGCTGTGATCGGCTGACTGGCCGAACGCAAATTGGCATGCCAGAGCCGACCAACCATGGTTTGCGACAAGTGCACGGTGCCAGACACCTCGTACGGTGTCCCCATGGCCCGGCACATCGCTTCGACCGCCAGTTCATCGGGCAGTCCGCTCAAGACGAGCGTGGCGCTGGTTTCGGGGGTTGGCAGTACCTTGAACGTCACTTCGGTTAGCGCTGCGAGTGTGCCCCAGCTGCCGGTCAGCCCGCGCGCGACGTCGATGCCGGTGACGTTCTTCATGACGCGGCCGCCTGACTTGATGACCTCGCCAGTTGAGGTCGCCGCCAGGACGCCAAGCAGATGATCACGGGCAGCACCATGCGAAATCCGGCGTGCGCCCGACAGGTTGGTGGCGATCACCGCCCCAATGGTGCCTTGCCGGGCATCGGCGCCAACCACTGGGCCAAGATCGAGCGGCTCGAACGCCAGCATCTGACGTTTCGCCGCCAGCTCGGACTCGACTTGGGCCAATGGCGTGCCGGCGCGCGCCGACATCACCAGCTCGTTGGGCTCATACAACGTGATGCCCTTCATGCCCGTCATGGAAACGGCCGTGGCGTTGGCAACCCGGTGGCCAACGCTGCGTTTGGTGCCAGAGCCAGTCAGTTCGACGGCGCGGCCCTTCTCAGAGCATTCGCGCAGAAAACCAGACAACTCCCAGTCAGCGGCAGGGCGGTAAGGGGCGTTCAAAGGGTGTCTCCTGCGGGAAAAGAGCGTGAGTGGTGAGTGGTGAGATCGTGAGTGGCGGTAAGTGGCGGTAAGTGCTGTCCACTCACGACTGACCACTCACCACTCACCTCTTTATTCAGCGGCTTGCGCCAATGCAGTACGCACGATTGCCGGGCGTCCATCGAGCGGGAACACTTTAGCGGGATTGAGCAGCCATTGCGGATCAAAGATCATTTTGATCTGCATCTGCAAGGCGAGATCAGCCTCAGAGAATTGTACACGCATTAGATCGCGTTTCTCGATGCCGACGCCATGCTCACCGGTCAGGCAGCCGCCAACCTCGACACACAACTTGAGAATGTCGTGCCCGGCGATTTCGGCCTTCTCGGCTTCTTTGGGATCGTTGGCGTTGTACAGGATCAGCGGATGCAGGTTGCCATCGCCCGCGTGGAAGATATTGGCGACTTTCAGACCGTGGCCGGTGCAAATCTGTGAGATTTTCAGCAGTACTTCTGGCAAGCGACCGAGCGGGATCGTACCGTCCATGCACATGTATTCGGAGATCCGGCCGAGCGCACCGAACGCTGATTTGCGGCCGCGCCAGATCCGCGCGCTTTCATCGGCGGTTTGGCTGACCCGCATGGTCTTCGGCTCAAACGGCTTGGCGATGTCCACCAAGCGGGCCAGCGTGTCCTTGATTTCGGTGTCGGAGCCTTCAACCTCGATGATCAACAGCGCCTCGACATCCATGGGGTAGCCGGCCTTGGCGAAGGACTCACAGACGTGAATGGCGGGCTGGTCCATGTACTCGAT
>JAYSVA010000526.1:0-5421 GCA_043718785.1 Hyphomicrobiaceae bacterium | reverse complement strand
TGGCAAAGCTTTCGCCGATCAACCAGGCGACAATCAACATCACGCCCTGAATGCCGAACGTCACCATCGCCGACAGGATGGATTCGCCCGTGAAATTTCGCATGCCGTCCCAAGTTGTATAGCCGGACGCCAGCGACAACACGAGGCCGGTCGCGCCCAACAGGGTCAGCTGCCAATTGGAAAACATGGTCTCTTCGAGCGAGTGGCGGGCGCGCTTGCCGATGCTGCTTTTCAGCAGATAGGCCGCGATCAGGCACACCACCGCGAACGTCACAAAGCCGTTGAGCGTCGGCAATAGCTTCAACAGATCAGACAGACTCTGGCCGATGGTGTCGGTCACTGCCTTGACGTCCATCACTCAGCCTCCCAAATTGCACACGCCCACAACGGGCGTATTCCCCCGTTGCTCAGTATAGTCCTGCAATGCGGCGAAGGCGCGGCAAAGCCATGAAGCACGGCTAAAACCTGCACGAATTTCGCATTAAAGTTAAGTTAGCCGCAGCCCGCAATGACCCCGGAAAACGCGACCAAGAACGCGCTTTTTAGCAGGTTATGCACAAACGCTGCCAGATTGGAACCGGGATCGTTAGACCGCCTCAAACAGCGCGGCAATTCCGAGGCCGCCGAGCGCCCCTTGGGCAACAGCGCCGTAGCGCGGGCGGCGGCCGTCGGCTTGGCGGACGAGGCGCTGGAACAACCGGGCAACACTGACCGCTCCGGCCGCACCCAGCGGGTGGCCACGGGCAATCGCACCGCCATCGGGGTTGAGCAGGCCCTCGTCCATGTCCAGTGCCCGCATGAAGGCGATGGCCTGGGCCGCTGAGGCTTCGCTGAGCTCGATCTGGACGAGGCTGGCGAGGTCGAACTTGGCAGAGCGCACCAGCAGCTTCTGCATGGCAGCGCTGGCGGCTTTGGCTTCCAGGCTCGGGCCGACGCCGACGCTGGCACTGCCGGCCAACCGCAGCGCTGGCGGACGTCCACGCTCGATCCAGATTGCCTCGGACACGAGGACGGCGAAGGCAGCTCCGTCGGCCAGCGCGCTGGTGTTGGCGGGCGTCAGCGTGCCGTCGGCGGGGGCAAACGGCGTCATATCGCTGAGGTCGTCCAGCGAGGGCTCCGGCGCGCACTCATCGCGGGCTTCGATGGCGTTATTGCGGATGGCGACGATCTCGCCGACGAACCGGCGGGCCTCGCGCGCGGCCTCGACTTTTAGGTGACATTTCAGGGCGTAGGCATCCTGCGAGCCACGATCAATCCGCAGCTGCCGGGCAAGCTGCTCGGAGGCTTCGAACGGGTGGCCGTCGCCATTGGCTTCGCAGACGGCGGGCTCATAGCCGATGAAATGCGGCAATTGGCTGGGGTGACGGGGCCGACTGATCCGCCACGGTGCCGTTGACAGGCTCTCGGCCCCGCCAGCGATCACCACCTGCGCCTCACCAAGCGCGATCATCCGGGCCGCCGTCAGGATCGCCTCAAGGCCAGATGCGCCCTGGCTGTCGATCGTGGAGGTGAACGCTGTTTCCGGCACCCCAGCGGCCAGCGCTATGGTGCGGGCCGGGTTGCCGCCCGCCGTCGCATTGCCGACCACCAGCGCCTCAACGCTTTCCGGCGACAGGCCGGAATCCTTCAGGCAAGCCAGCAGCACGGGGGCCGCCAAGTCGTCAACCCGCCGCCCTTTGTGCAAACCGCCGACGCGCCCCAGCGCCGAACGGCGGCTGGCGATCAAATAGGCAGATGCGGGCAATGGCGGCATATTCGGCACAGGGGCGCACACAAGGTCAGAGCCCTAGCACTGTGCGGGCTCACAGCTTGAACGCCCTCTTGCACCACGTAATCATGGCGAAATACCGGGCGAAATCCCATCGCCCCCAGCTTCGCGAGATAACTGCTATGCGTTGGGGTTGGGGCATATGTAGGTTGGGTCAAGCACTTCGCGCGACCCAACATTTCCGCGGATGGGGTTCAAAGTTGTTGGGTCGCGCAAAAGCTTGACCCAACCTACAAGGTGCACTCAACCCGGCAACTTCGGCGGACGCAGTTGTTTGTGGCGGTCGTACATGACGATAGCACCGGCCATGGCGACGTTGACGCAGAAGCTGGTGGGGATTTTCACCACCTGCGAGCACGCGGCCAACGTCGAAGGTGACAGCGAGCCAAGTTCCGGCCCGAGGATGTAGGCCGCGCGCAGCGGATGGCGGAAATCCGGCAGGTCGATGGCCTCGTCGATCAGCTCGATGCCGATCAGCTGGCACCCGACTGGCAGCTGCATCTCGGCCAGCGTCCCCCAGTTGTAATGCGGCAGATGCACCTGGCTTTTGGACGTGTCCGCCTTCGCCTCCAGCGCCTGATACATCGCCCCAATTGTGAACGTGAACGCCGCCCCGAAGCCATGCGCCGAGCGCATCAGATTGCCCAGATTCAGCGCCTTCGACGACCGCTCAGCGCCGATGGCAAAGTACCCACGCAATTGCGGCGGCCAGTTCGCATCGGACGGGCGGATGCTTGGTACCTTACTGGGCAGTTTCGGAGAGGTCGACATAGCGGCGGCGTGCTCGTAAACGGTGTTCAAACTGATTCAACGTGCACATATATCATTTGCGATATAATCATGGTGCAGCGATGAGCCGAGGACGTGTCACATGAAAGCTGCCCTTTGCAAGTCCCTCGATGGCCCCGCCGCCATCACCATTGAGGACGTACCCGCGCCCAAAGCCGCGCCCGGCGAGGTGATCGTCGCCGTCGAATGCGCCAGCCTCAACTTCCTCGACACGCTGATCACGCGTGGAAAGTACCAGTACAAGCCCGCCCTGCCGTTCTCGCCCGCCGCTGAATTCGGCGGCACCATCGCGGAACTGGGGGCAGGCGTCACCGGCCTGAAACTCGGCCAGCGCGTCTGCGGCTATGCGGGCTGGGGTGCCGCCGCCGAACGCATCGCCGTCAAGGCCGACGCCATCACGCCGGTGCCGGATGCGGTCAGCCTCGCCGTTGCCTCGGGCGTTACCGTCACCTATGGCACGGCGATGCACGGCCTGAAGGACCGCGGCCGCCTCAAGTCCGGCGAAACCGTCGCCGTGCTCGGCGCATCGGGCGGCGCGGGATTGGCCGCCGTCGAAATCGCCAAGCTGATGGGAGCCCGCGTCATCGCCGTCGCCTCGTCCGACGACAAGCTGGCGGTCTGCCGCGAACGGGGGGCCGACGAGGTGCTGAACTACGCCACCTCCGATCTCAAACAGGGTTTGCGCGATTTGAGCGGCGGAAAGGGTGTCGACGTCATCTACGATTGCGTCGGCGGCGACCATGCCGAAGCCGCCCTGCGCTCCATCGCCTGGATGGGCCGGTTTCTGGTGGTGGGTTTCGCCGCCGGTCCGATCCCGAAAATCCCCCTCAACCTCGCGCTACTGAAATCCTGCGATATCTGCGGCGTCTTCTGGGGCGAAGCCGCCGTCCGCGATCCCGCAGGCATCCGCCGGAATATCACGCAAGTACTGGACTGGGTCGCCGCTGGCAAACTCGCGCCGCACATCCACGCGACCTTCCCCCTGGCCCGGATCGGCGACGCCATCGGCCTGCTGGATCGGCGCGAAGCCACGGGCAAGGTGGTGGTGGAGATTTGATCAACTTTTAGGTAACCCCTGCCACTATCCGTCTTCAGCGAAACATTCCGACTGGGAAAATCCGCCGGCGTTCCACAATGCGTCGAACGTCGGGCGCAGTGATCGCTTATAGTCTTCGTGCAACCCATATTCATCAATTGATATCTCCGGCAGCTCCAAATTAGACTGCCTAATACTTTCGTGACTATCGTATCCCCAACTTGAACGTACACTTAAAACACTGCGCTCCATGCCAGTGAGCGTTACCATCACCAACAATGGCGAAGGAACATCAAGCTTTCGCAGGCCATCAAGATAGGTGGGCACGCCTACAGTCAACAAATCCGCGAAACTACCGCAACGCAGCACGCGTCTGTCAGCTAAATCGCCAACGATCCCAACATAAGTAGCCTCAATGCAACCATTTCGAAACTGCTGCGTGTATCCGTGACAACGGGGGCCGCCGCGAAAAGCCAAGTATCCATCGAAATTGAACCTGCCATCGTACCCAGACGACGTCCCCATCGGCCTCACCCCGTTGAGATCCCTCTCAAAATGGTTTAGCGGAACATTTCCCCCTACAGAAAAAGCAGACACGGGCACGATGTGAACAAACAGCTTACTTGTTGAGGGAGCCAATTCTATCGGGCCTTCACCAGCCTCGACTTTCGCCACCCGTTCCTGCCGGAAGGCGCGGGCTCGATCATAAGCAGTCGCTCCAGATGTAAATAACGTCTTCAATTCGTGGACACTTGCTTCGTGCACGCCACCAGAATTGCGTACGTAAAACCTGTTAGTGTTGCCAATCGATACACGATGCGGCGGTTGCCAACTCTTCGCTATCCGCACGACGACCACACCACCACCAGTGGCAACCGGCACCCAGCGAATGCGGGTCCCAATCAGGCGAGGTTCAACACCGTCCCGCAACAGGTTCTCAAGTCGGAGAATCTCTGCATCTGGATCATCAATCTTTAGAGGCGATAAACCAGCGGCGACTAAATTTTCTTCACGAATGCCAATCAAAAGATGGCCACCGGACGTATTCGCCAGCGCGGTGACGTCTTTAAGAAACTCGCGACGGTCCGCATCAGCACGACCATACATCGCCTGCTTATATTCGATTAAGATTCCTTCCGGCACGCCATTCTCCACCAACTGCAGCAAATCGCGCTCGTTGATGTCGTCAAAATTCAATCGCCCTATACCCATGATATTTCTCCCAGAATGCCCCACTGGCAATCGATCAAGAGCGACCGTGTGGCCAAAGCGTGTCCATTTACCGTTGCCCACAGACTTTCTCGATCCCCACACCACCCGCGTTCCTCGGCGAGCCAACGCGCGCAGCGGCGTGGCTATCACGGGTGCTTTGCCGGTAGAGGTTGTCGGCGGTGCCGAGGATCGACCTCTTGCCCAACTTCGAGACGTCAAGATCCCGCGATAACCGCTCTCCCTTCGGTCGCTCGGTTTCCGGGAACGCGTGGGGAGGGTGGGGAGCTCGCCAGGCGAAAACTGCCCTAATAATACGTCCAACACGTTGAACACAAACTACAAAAGCTCCCTCATCCCGGCGTAGGTCGGGACCCACGCATAACAACCGCAGGCTGTCTTTAGCGCGCCGGGACGTGCTGCTGCCGCAACGTCGCATAGCGAACAAGTTGAGGCTTAAGTGGGTCCAGACCTGCGCCGGGGTGACGGCTGGGGGGAGGAGCCTACAAGTCTGGCGGGGGGTACAGATTGGTCCGGTCGGCGGAGACGACCCCGGGGGGGCTTGGGGGGCTGGGGACCCAGAACCGAATGCCATACCGGACCAATCAGTTTCTCTGTA
>JAYSVA010000525.1:0-5437 GCA_043718785.1 Hyphomicrobiaceae bacterium | reverse complement strand
TGAGATCGGCCCGCAGTGGGAGCGGATGTCGCAAATCTGGCGCACCAAGCACCTGGAATACACGTGGATTCACGCGGCGACCGGGCAACACACCACGTTCCGGCTGCTCGCCGAGCGCAGTCTCGATACGGCGGCGGCAATGGTCGGCGGCGTGCCGGATGGCATCAAGCCGAAGCTGATGAACGCCTATCTGACGCTCTCGGCTTACGGCGAAGTGCCGGAGGTGCTGGCGGCCCTGAAAGCGCGCGGCGATCAACTCGCCATCCTCACCAACGGCGATCCCGATATGATCGAAGCTGCCGTCACATCAGCAGGCCTCAGCGGCGTGTTCGATGCCGTGCTCACGGTGCATGGTATCCGCGTCTTCAAACCGTCGCCGCTGGTCTACAAAATCGCCACGGACCGGTTCACCTGTGCACCTAAGGACATCACATTCCTGTCATCCAACCGTTGGGATGTAGCGGGCGGCCACGTCTTCGGCTTCAACACGCTATGGGTCAACCGCGTCGGCGCCCCGGACGAATATCCGGACATGCCAGCAGGTCGCGTGGTCAAGGATTTGCGCGCGCTGCTGGCGGCGTAACGGAGATTAACTATGACGGCTAGCGTTTTGGGCATCATCGGCGGTAGTGGCTTCTACAACTTGCCGGGCCTGACGAATTCCGAATGGCGAACCGTCAAAAGTCCGTGGGGCGATCCGTCAGATCAGGTGCTGTTCGCCGAGATCGACGGCCTGCCGGTGCGCTTCCTGCCGCGTCATGGTCGCGGTCATCGGCTAACGCCAACCGGCATCAACTACCGCGCCAACATTGATGTGTTGAAGCGCGCGGGCGTCACTGATCTGGTTTCGGTGTCGGCTTGCGGCTCGTTCCGCGAAGAACAGCCGCCGGGACATTTCGTCATTCCGGATCAGTTCATCGACCGCACGTTCGCGCGAGAAAAGAGCTTCTTTGGCAATGGCTTGGTCGGTCACGTGTCGATGGCCGATCCAGTTAGCCCGCTGCTGGTGCAGGCCGTCGATGCGGCCCGCATCGCCGAGAAAATTCCTGGCAAAAAGGGTGGCACCTATCTGGTGATGGAAGGGCCGCAATTCTCGACGCGGGCGGAAAGCCACCTGTATCGGTCATGGGGTTGCGACGTCATCGGTATGACCAACATGCCGGAAGCCAAACTCGCCCGTGAAGCCGAGATTTGCTACGCCACCGTCGCCATGGTGACGGATTTTGACTGCTGGCATTCGGACGATGCGCATGTTGATGTCAGCGCTGTGATTGCGGTGATGCAAGGCAACACCGAGAAGGCGCAACGGCTGATTACCCGCCTAGCGAGAGCTTTCCCGCGTGTCCATCCGGCCTGCCCGAAAGGCTCGGATCGCTGCCTAGACGTCGCCATCATGACCGCGCCCGATGCTCGCGATCCCGCCCTGATGGCCAAGCTCGATGCCGTCGCCGGGCGCGTGCTGAACGCTAAGGCTTGAGCGTTGGCTTGCTGAGCAGCTTGTCCAAGCGCTGCTGCTCGTCAACTGACAGCGGTGCTGTCGGTCCGGCGGGCATCGCGACCGCCGGTTCACGTCGTCGCCACCAGTAGAGCGCGGAGGCGGCCAGCAGCAGGATCGGCGTCGCCCACAACAGCAGCGTGTTACGCCCGACCGGCGGGTTGAGCAGCACGAACTGGCCGTAGCGGTCCGTGATGAAGCGCATCACCTGGTCGTCAGTCTCGCCAGATTGCAGGCGCTCGCGCACCAGCAGCCGTAAATCGCGGGCGAGCGGCGCGCTGCTATCGTCAATCGACTGGTTCTGACAAACCAGACAACGCAACCCCGTCGACAAATGCCGCGCCCGCGCCTCCAGCTTCTTGTCCGCCAGGATCTCATCGGGTTCCACAGCGTGGGCTGCCGTGGCGAGGCAAAGGGTGAGCAGTAGTGTCAAGGCAAGGTGCCAGAAGTTTGCCAGAATCCCGCCGTCGCTCCCAACAGCGCTGAGCAAGTGGCCGCCCCTCACCCTCGGTGAACACGGCTTTAATGCCGTGTCCACCTCTTCCCTCTCCCCGTAAGTGGACGGGGAGAGGGCGTTCCCACTGCTTTCCCCTCTCCCCGTTTTGACGGGGAGAGGGTGTAGGCGGAATTGGCGATAAGCCAATTCGCGCCGAGGGTGAGGGGCGGCCGCTTGCTCTGATCCGCCGACGTGAGGGGTCCGATCCTGCAGCATCATAATTACTCCGCTGGCTGAACGGCGCCGCGCAGTTTGGCGCGTTTCGGCGCGCCCACCCGCAAGCGGCGGTCGCTGAGCGATAGTCCGCCGCCGAGGAACATGACGATGGCGCCGAGCCAGATCAGCCGCACCAGCGGGTTGAAATACAGCCGCATCGTATAACCGCCATCGGCCTGGCGGTCGCCGAGCACAACGTAGAGATCGCCGCCCAACGCGTTGTGGATGCCAGCCTCGGTGGTTGGCTGTTTCGGCTGGTCGTACATGCGCTTCGCCGGATACAGCGTCGTCACCGGTCTGGACCCGCGCGTCACCTCCAGCGTGCCGACCTCCTCACCATAGTTGGGGCCGCGCACCGGGTGGGTGCCTGTGAACGTCAGTGTGTAGCCGCTGATCGAGGTGCGCTCGCCGGGCTGCATGGCGATAACTTTTTCCTGTTGGTAGGCGGATGTGGCGACCACGCCCAGCACCATCATGCCAACGCCGAGATGCGCCAACGTCGTGCCCAGCGATGAGCGTGGCAACCCTTTCAAACGCGCCCAGCTATCAGCGAACGGAATTTCGCCGATGCGTGTCCTGGCGACCAGCTCCGTCAGCGACCCGACAATCACCCAGACGCCAAGGCCAAGCCCGAGCGGCGCCAGCGATGTGGTGCGGTTGAACGCCAGCACGGTAAACATCACGGTGCCAGCAATCACCGCTGCCACCTTCAGGCGCAACGCCGTGGCGGCTAGATCGCCACGTTTCCAAGCCAGCAGTGGGCCGAACGGCAGGGCGATCAGCAGGGGCAGCATCAGCGCCCCGAACGTGATGTTAAAGTACGGCGGGCCGACCGAGATCTTGTCGCCAGTGATGGCCTCGAGCGCCAGCGGATACAGCGTGCCGACCAGCACCGTGGCGCAGGCCGTGGTCAGCGCCACGTTGTTCAGCACCAGCCCACCCTCGCGGCTAATGGCGGAGAACATGCCGCCTTGCCGCAGGTCGCGCATGCGCCAGGCAAACAGTGCAAACGCACCGCCGACGAACAGCACCATCAACCCGAGGATAAACACGCCGCGCGCCGGGTCCACCGCAAACGCGTGCACCGATGACAGCACGCCGGAGCGCACCAGGAACGTGCCCAGCAACGACAGCGAGAAGGCGATGATGGCGAGCAGCATCGTCCAAACTTTGAGAGCCTCGCGCTTCTCCATCACCACGGCGGAGTGCAGCAGCGCGGTACCGGCCAGCCATGGCATGAACGAGGCGTTCTCCACCGGGTCCCAGAACCACCAGCCGCCCCAGCCGAGTTCATAGTAGGCCCACCAGGAGCCCATGGCGATGCCGAGGGTTAGGCACATCCAGGCGGCCAAGGTCCAGGGGCGGACCCAGCGGGCCCAGGCGGCGTCGGTGCGGCCTTCGATCAGGGCAGCGATGGCGAACGAGAACGCAATCGAGAAGCCGACATAGCCCGCATACAGAAAAGGTGGATGGAAGGCCAGCGCCGGGTCCTGCAGAATCGGGTTGAGGCCGCTGCCATCGGCCGGCACAGGATCAATGCGCTCAAACGGGTTCGACGTCAGCAAAAGGAACAGCGTGAACGCCACTGCAATCGAGGCTTGCACGCCGAGCACGTTGGACCGCAGCCGATCTGGCAAGTTCTGGCCAAACACCGCGACGGCCGCGCCGAACACAGCGAGCATGAGCACCCACATCAGCATCGAGCCTTCGTGGTTGCCCCAGACGCCAGAGATTTTGTACAGCATCGGCTTCAGCGAGTGCGAATTGGTGGCGACATTCATCACCGAAAAATCCGATGTGACATAGGCCCACGTTAGCGCCAGGAAGGCGGCCAGCAGCAGCCCCGCCTGGGTCTGTGCCGCGACGCGAGTCGCGTGCATCATCGACAGGTTGTGGACGCGTGCGCCCCACAACCCCAACGTCATCTGCAGGCTCGCAACGGCTAGTGCCAGCGCCAGCGCAAAATGTCCGAGTTCAACGATCATGGCGCGGCTCCCTTCGATTACCGTTGTCCATCAGTTCAGCTTCACCGGCGCGGCGGCCGGACCAGTCGGGCCCTTGTGCGTGGACCCTTTGCCAAGCACAACGCCTTTGTCCTTCAGCGCTTTGGCGGCTTCTGGTGGCATGTAGTTTTCGTCATGCTTGGCCAGTACCGTGTCCGCCACAAAGCGGCCCGACGGATCGAGTTTGCCTTCGGTGACGACACCCTGCCCCTCACGGAACAGATCAGGCAGAATACCCGCGTACGACACCGGCAGCGTTCGGATCGTGTCGGTTACGGCGAATTCGATGTTAACACCGTCGCGCTTGATCGACCCGGTTTGCACCAATCCGCCCAGGCGGAAGCGCTGGCCCGCCGGCACCTTCTTTTCGACCACGTCGCTCGGCGAGTGGAAGAACACGATTTTGTCGCGCAGGGCCACCATGACGAGCATGCTCGCGACCACCAGGATGGCCACGCCACCGCCGATCATTGCGCCCCGACGCTGCTTTCGAGACATGGGTTTGCGCGTCATGATCCGACCCCTAGTTCCTTTGCCGCCGCGTTCACAGCCGCCAGTCCGTCTTTGTTGCCGGTCAGCGCTGCTTGCGCGTTGCGCAGCGCCGTGCGGGCCTTGTCCTTGTTGCCCATCACGACGTAGGCGCGGATCAGTTTCTGCCAGCCGTCGGCATCGCGTCCGTCGCTGGCCAAGCGCTGCTCTAGGCCCGCCACCATGCCCGCAATCATTTGCGTCCGGGCTTCTGGCGTCATCTGCCCGGCGGCGGCCATGTCATCGGCGGTCGGGCCGCGTTCGGGCTTCGGCGGCGGTAGTTGTTTTGCCTGCGTCGGATCGACGGCGGCCAAACGCTCCAGTACCGGCGCGCGCCATGGCGCATCAGCTGGCGCGCTGTCGAGCAGGGCCCGATAGGCGGTAGCGGCTTCCTTCAGCTTGCCATCTTGCTCAAGCGCCAGCGCCAGCCAGAAGCGCGGCTCGATCCGGGTTGGTTCAATGGCGAGTACACGGTTGAAGGACGCTTTGGCCGCATCCGTCACCACACCATTGGCTGCCTTGATCTGCGCTTCGGCTAGCCCGGAAAGGCGTGGGACCGAGTCGCCGAGCAGCCTGACGGCGTTTTCGTAGGCGCGAACGGCGTCGGCGAAACGGGCCTGCTTCAGGTAGACCGGCGCAATCACGTCCCACCCACGGCCATCGTCCGGGGTTTTGGCGATCCGTTCTTCGACGCGGCTG
>JAYSVA010000524.1:0-5441 GCA_043718785.1 Hyphomicrobiaceae bacterium | reverse complement strand
CTGGCGTAACGGCGATGGCGGGCGAGGTAGTCCTCCAGGCTGTCGGCGACAATCTCTGGTTGTGACAAGATGCGCGTAAACGGGGCGAGGTGCCGCCGGAACATGTCCTCGACCAACGGGAAGTGCGTGCAGCCCAGGATCGCCCGGTGCGGCGGCGTGCCGCCCGACTGGGCCAGTGCTGCCTCAACGCCCGCCTTCACCAGGGCATCGAGCGTGGCAGGCGGTGCCGCATCCTCGATGGCACCGGCTAGTTCGGCGCAGATCTGCTGCACCACGGTCACCTTCGGGCAACGCTTACCGATCTCTTCCACATAGACGTTCGAGGTGATCGTGCGCGTCGTGCCGAACACCACGATCAGGTCGGTGTTGTACTTCTGCGGATACTGCGGCGTCGTCACCGCCCAGGCGGTCTGGGTCGCCGCTTCCACGGTTGGCGCGACGATGCCGAGGATGTTGCGGCCGCGCCATTCCGACTGGGGCAACCAGTGCTGCTGCAGCGTGCGCGCGGCTACCGCCGTTGCAGTGTTGCAGCCGAGCACGACCAGCCCGCACCCGGCGCGGAACAGCTGCTCAATCGCTGCCCGTGTCAGATCCACCACCTGCTCAGACGGACGGTTGCCATAGGGCACGTTGGCCTGATCGCCGAGATACAGGAACCGCTCCTGCGGGAACCGCTCGGCCAGCGCCCTTAGCACCGTCAGGCCGCCCAGCCCTGAGTCAAACACGCCAATCATGAGCACCGCTTATCGTGGTTTAAGATGCGGCGGGCATAGCATAGTTGGCGACTGCGCACCAATGGGTGCCACATTGCGTAGGCATGCTATCCTCAACCAATCACGGAGACGACTTATGCGAGCTATGACGATCCACACAGCGCTGCTAGCGGCCATGCTGGCCGTGTCGCCCGCCTTCGCCGCTGGCACCGCGACCAACACGAACGCGCCAGACCTCACATCGGTGCGGGCGAAGGTCAAAGCCAAGGACTTCAAAGCGGCCATCGCCGAACTGTTGCCGCTGATGGAGACCAACCAGCACGCGGACGTCTACAACTACTATGCGTTCTCGCTGCGCAAGACCGGCGACCTGACCAACGCCGCCACCTTCTATCGCAAGGCACTGGATTTCGACGCCAACCACCTTGGCGCGCTCGAATATCAGGGCGAATTATTCGTTGAACTTGGCCAGATCGACAAAGCCAAAGCTAATTTGGCGAAACTGGTTCTGCTGTGCCCGACCGGCTGCGAAGAACGCGAAGATTTGGAACAGGCGATTACGAAAGCGGTGAAAAAGTAAATCGCGCTGATCGGCAGTATTCCAACACTTGACGCGCCTGCCGTGGTACGATTCGGCATCGGCGCAACTGCGTCGCCGTGGACGACCGTCAAGCCGCATCTGCCCCATGACGACGACGACTTGCCTCGAGCCTGCGAACCGGCAGGCCTAAAAGACTGAGCAAGTTCAACATATTCAGGGAGACAGACATGGCCAAAGGTCAGATGAAGTCGAATAAAGAAGTCAAGAAGCCGAAAAAAGCAGTGGCCGAGAAAAGCGCTGGCAAGGGCATCGTTGATGTGTTCGCCAAAGCCAAAGGCGGCAAGAAGTAATTTCACGCCAAATTAGAAGCCATGCTCCAGCGAGCATGGCTTCGTTCAGTCTTCCAGCATCGTAAATGCTGCGCGCCGATCACCCGGCTTCAATTTCATGAAAGCCGTGCGGGCTAATTTGATGTCTTTTTCGGTGCCGCTATCCGAGGCTAATTGCAGCGCCACCGTGGTCGGATGCTGCGGCCCACAGATGAAGCTCAGCGCTTTCGCCAGCCGCCCCATCGCTACGCGGTCAATCGCGGTTTCGTTCATGGTGTTTCCCTGATTTATGCAGCGTCCAGCCATGCGAGAGCTTTGGGCCACAATGTTGGTCTGAATTCGGAGCGAAAAAAGCCGATGTGGCCGATTTTGGCGGCCCCGCTCTCGGCTAACGTGACCGGCCAGAATGTCCGTTCCGTGGCGTTGACGTAACGATCCGCCAGATCTTCGACGCCGGCGCGGACAATCCAAGGATCGTCCGCCATGTAGGCAAAGCGCAAGGGGGCGGTGAGCGTGGCGAAGTGCTTTTGCTCAGGTAAATCAACTTGCCCGAATAGAAAACCGCGCGACCGCACCCAGGACGACCATTCCAACAGCACGTGCTTCGGCAGATCCGCGCCGCCGTTCATCCAGCCGGGCAGGTAGCCGCAGGTGTGCGCGAGGGCTGGACCGGCCACAAACAGTAGCGCTGCAATGCGCGCCCGCTCGATTGGGTTCGTGACGAACCGCACATCCGCCGTCATCGTCGAGACGCCGAGCTGACGGGCGACCAGGTGGTTGTTATGCGCGAGCCCGGTGGCAAACCCGCCATAACTCTGCCCAACCCAGTGGATCGGCCGCTTTGGATACGTCGCCGCCGCCCATGCCAGCACTCCAGGTGTATCGAGGATGCCCCAGTCGCGAAACCGGGCAGGCGACTGCCGAGCATGGCCCTGCAGCGAGCCACCAATGCCGCGATAGTCGAACGTCAGAGCAACACGCCCCTGCTCGGCGAGATACGTGGCAAAGCGGCCGTAAAACGAGCTGGGCACGCCGGTTGCGCCTGCGATAATGGTGATCGGCGTGTCGGGCTTGGTCGACGACGTTTGGAACAGTGTCGCCGCCAACGGATAGCCATCGTCGGCGGCAATCACGAGGTCTAGGCGCAGCACTGGTTCGTCTTCGGCCATACGCCAAGGTCGCTCAAGTTGACGTAAACGTCAATCTGAAGCGCGTTACTCCGCCGCTTCGTTCGCAGCGCGGCCAGCGGCAGCGGCCATGGTTTCCTGGGCTTTCAGGGCTTCGAGGGTGGGCATGGCGACAGTCGAGTAGCCGCAATCAACGAAGTGTACTTCACCCGTCACAGCGCCCGACATCGGCGACAGCAGATACAGGGCCGAACCGCCAACTTCATCGAGTGACGGCGTGCGGCGCAGCGGCGCGTGGTCTTTCTGGTAGTTGAAGATCGTCCGCGCATCCGACACGCCGGCACCTGCCAGCGTGCGCATCGGCCCAGCCGACAGCGCATTAACGCGGATACCCTGCGGCCCAAAATCGGTCGCCAGATAGCGCACGCTGGCTTCAAGTGCAGCTTTAGCGACACCCATGACGTTATAGGATGGCACAACCTTGGTGGCACCGCCGAAGCTCAAGGTGATCATCGAGCCGCCGTTCGGCATCAGGGCAGCCGCACGCTTAGCGATTTCGGTGAATGAGAAGCACGAGATCACCATGGTGTTGGTGAAGTTCTCGCGGCTGGTATCGGCGTACTTGCCGGACAGTTCGCGGCGGTCGGAGAACGCAAGCGCGTGCACGACGAAGTCAAGGCTGCCCCAGGTTTTCTCGACGGACTTGAACACCGCATCAACGCTGGCGAGATCGCTGACATCGCACGGCTCGATGATTTTTGAACCCACCGATTCCGCTAGCGGTATGGCGCGGCGGCCAAATGCGTCACCTTGATACGTGAACGCCAGCTCGGCGCCTTGGCCCGCCAGAACGCGGGCAATACCCCAGGCGATGGAACGATCATTGGCGACCCCCATGATCAAACCGCGCTTGCCAGCCATCAATGGGCCGGGCTTTGCCATATCGAAGGTGGGCGCAGTCATGGAAGCTCCTGATCTCGAACGTAGTCGCGACGAGTGGACATCGAACCACCCGCTGCCATTTTTGTAGTATCGCATCGGCCTGCCTTACGAGCACAAAGCTCAATAAAAACAAACCGAAGTACGGCAATATTCATGCCAGTCTGGCATAACTACTGGTGGCGACGGAACACCAAGGTCGCATTTGTGCCGCCAAAACCGAAGCTGTTCGACATGACACAGTTAAGGTCGGCGTCATCTTGGCGTTTCCGGGCAATCGGCAGATCGGCGAATGCCGGGTCGATTTCCTGGATGTTGGCACTTTCGCAGATAAAGCGGTTGTTGAGCATGATCAGCGAGAAAATCGCCTCTTGCACGCCAATCGCGCCGAGCGAATGCCCGGTCAGCGACTTGGTGGCCGAGATCGCCGGGATTTTGGTGCCGAACACCGCACGGATGGCATCGATCTCGCGGGCGTCGCCAACGGGCGTCGCGGTTGCATGTGGGTTGATGTAGTCAATGTTGCCAACCCCCTTGCCATCGAAACCGGCCATGGCTTGGCGCATACAGCGAGCCGCGCCTTCGCCTGACGGGGCGACCATGTCGAATCCGTCGGAGGTGGCACCGTAACCGGCCACTTCACCGTAAATTTTCGCGCCACGCGCTTTCGCCCGCTCGTATTCTTCGAGCACCAGCACGCCCGCGCCACCGGCGATGACGAAACCATCGCGGTTCTTGTCGTAGGCGCGGCTGGCCACAGCAGGGGTCTCATTATACTTCGACGACATTGCGCCCATGGCATCGAACAGGTTGGACAGTGACCAGTCCAATTCCTCGCAGCCACCGGCAAACATGATGTCTTGGCGGCCCCACTGGATCATTTCCGCAGCATTGCCGATGCAATGGGCCGACGTCGCGCAGGCTGACGAGATCGAATAGTTGACGCCGTGGATCTGGAACGACGTTGCCATCACGCCGGACGGGCCCGAGCACATCGCCTTCGGCACTTCGAACGGGCCGATTTTCTTCGGTCCGCCGTTGTTGCGAGTTGTATCGGCGGCGGCGACGATGGCCGAGGTCGATGGGCCACCGGAGCCCATAATGATGCCGGTGCGCTCGTTCTTTTGCACGTCGGCGTCGGTGAGGCCGGAATCACGGATCGCCTGTTCCATGGCGATGTAGTTCCAGGCCATGCCGGTATTCATGAACCGCTTCGGCTTGCGCGGCACCAATGCTTCCCAATCGAGCTGCGGCTCGCCGTGCACCTGACAGCGGAAGCCGAGCTCCTTGTACTTGGGCGCGGCGACAATGCCGGATTTAGCTTCGCGCAGTGAGGCCGTAACCTCCTGGGTGCTGTTACCGATGGAGGACACGATGCCCATGCCCGTAACGACGACGCGTCTCATGCGCGAACCTCTTGTTTTTTCGTCATACTAACCCTGCAACGCAGCACTTAAGCTGTCGTCGGTGCTTGCCCGGTTTCGAACAATCCCACGCGCAGATCAGTGGCTGTATAGATGACCTTGCCATCGGCCAGCATCTGGCCGTCGGCGATGGCCAACTTCAATTTGCGCAGGATCACGCGCTTCATGTCGATGACGTACTCAATCGACTTGGTGGTCGGCAACACCATGTCGGTGAACTTGACTTCGCCGGTGCTGATCGCGCGACCGCGACCTGGCGCACCCAGCCAGCCCAGATAAAAGCCGGTCAGCTGCCACATCGCATCCAGACCAAGACAGCCCGGCATGACTGGATCGCCCTTGAAATGACAGTTGAAAAACCAGTCATT
>JAYSVA010000523.1:0-2513 GCA_043718785.1 Hyphomicrobiaceae bacterium | reverse complement strand
CTGTCTGCCTGAGCTATCAGGTGATGGTACCGAGCGACTTCGAGTTCGGCGACGGCGGATTGCTGCCCGGGGTGTTCGGTGGCGCCACGGCGACGGCCCCGAAAGACGGCAAAGATCTGGTCAGCTCCAGTTTCGGGACGCACTTGGTGTGGGGTAAAGACGGTCGGCTCGGCATGCGCGTGGCGACAGCAAGTGACACTGGCGCAGTCGAGTTTAAGGCTTTAGGGGCGGAACAACAACCGGTCTTGGCGACGGGGCGGTGGGTGCCGATTGAGCAGGAAATCGTGCTGAATGCTGACGGCCAAAGCAACGGACTGCTACGCGTCTGGGTGGACGGTCAACTCAAACTAGAGTCCAAAACCGCCTGGCGTGCCTCCGACAAAAGTCTGTTCCAAGGCATTGATGTGCGCGCCCATCACGGGCGGAGCGGCCTTGAGACGCTGCGCTCGCCAAACGCCACCAATATCCGGTTGTCGCCTATTGAAGCACGCTGGCAATAATCTCCGGTAGTCCCGACTTACCAAGCCAACGCCCATCATTCCCTTGGAATGATGGGCGTTCGTATAACTGCGCTGACCAAACCCTGATCAGAAGATTTTCGGCTGCCACCAGTGCAGCGCGGGGCGGATCAACTCAGGCTTGATCAGCCAGATGATGCCAGCGAGCACGGCCAGCGCCACGAGGATGACGCCAATGCCGGCGGTCAATGGCACCTTGTAGCTCAGTCCGGTGCCGGGAATGCCCAGCGTGATCGTGCGGCGGCCCTGGGTGCCAGCGTTGATCGTCGCGCCGTGGCCACCGAGACTGACGCTGACCCCGGTTTTGCTCAAGTTGAGGTAGACGCCGGGCAGGATCGGGATGCGTTTCTGGAAGCGTAGGGCCATCGTCTCTGTCCTTCTAAGTTTGCCTATGTGTGCAACGCTTTACGGCAGACGGATTTTTCTATCTCAACAGACCACCAAAAGCGTTCGAAATTTTGTCCTTCACCTGACCAACCAGTGTGCCTTTCTCGGCCAGCCGGTGGAACGCTGATGGATTGTCCAGTGTCGTCGTGTATTTGGCATGGTTGGCCGCGTCCGCCGCGATCAGGGCCTGACGCTCCTCCGGCTTCAGCGGGCCGAGCCGTGACATCGGTGGCCGGATACGGGTGCGTTGGACCATCGTCGGCTCGCCCTTGCCGTGCAACACCGACACCAGTGCCTCGCCGGTTTTGAGCTGCTGGATGGCTTCCTCGGTGTTGAATTCCGGGTTGGCGCGGAACGTCTCGGCAGCAGCGCGGATGCCCTTTTGCTCTTTCGGCGTGAAGGCCCGCAGCGCGTGCTGGATGCGGTTGCCAAGCTGAGCGGAGACCTTGTCCGGCACGTCCGCCGGGTTCTGCGTGACGTAATACACGCCGACACCCTTAGAGCGGATCAGGCGGGTGACCCGCTCGATCTGGTCGAGAACGGCTTTCGGAGCATCGTCGAACAGCAGATGCGCCTCATCGAACAGGAACACTAGCTTCGGCTTTTCGAGATCGCCAACTTCCGGCAGCTTCTTGAACAACTCTGACAGCATCCACAGTAGGAACGTGGAGTACAGCCGCGGCGTCTCCATCAGCTTTTCAGCAGCCAGCACGTTGACGACACCCAGCTGCTTCGCCGGGTTGGCCGGGTCAGGCACGGACCGGATGAAATCCATCAGATCAAGCGCCGGTTCGCCAAAGAAGCTGTTGGCGCCCTGTTTCTCCAGCACCAGCAACTGGCGTTGGATGACGCCGACGGTGGCCGGGGCAATGTTGCCGTATTTGCTACGGAGTGCCGCGGATTTCTTGCCCATTTCATCGACGACGGCCCGCAGCGCCTTCAGGTCGGGGATGACCATGTTGGTATCGCCCTTGGCGCGCTCGTCTTCGCACCAGCGGAAGGCGATATTGAGCACGCCTTCTTGTGGCTCCGACAAATCGAGCAGGCGGGACAGCAGCAGCGGCCCCATTTCATCGATGGTGGCGCGGACGGGGTGCCCGTTCTCGCCGAAGATGTCCCAGAACGCCGTTGGGAAGGCCGTGTTGCCATAACGCAAAAGCCCGATTTCCTTGGCGCGGGCAACCAGATGCGGCAGCGGCGAGCCGGTCACGGCGATGCCGGCGAGGTCACCCTTGATGTCGGCCGCAAACACTGGCACGCCCGCCGCCGAGAAACCCTCGGCCAGCACCTGCAGCGTCACGGTTTTGCCGGTGCCGGTCGCTCCAGTCACCAGACCATGGCGGTTGGCGAGCTTGAGTTCCAGCACTTCCGGGCCGTTGTCACTGCGACCGAGCAGGATCATGCCATCGCTGACATAATCGCTGGGGGATGCGTGGGCGCTGTCGATAGGACTGTTCGGCATAATGGCTCCTAAAGCCCTTGCGGGCTGCGACTCAGTCCGCGTGTTGATTTAATCGGCAGTTGCACAGCCGTCCGCGCTTGCAAAGCTTGGTTGCATCAACGACTTGGGGATAAGATGGGCCTGAATCTGCCGCTAGCGCTAGGGGG
>JAYSVA010000522.1:0-5469 GCA_043718785.1 Hyphomicrobiaceae bacterium | reverse complement strand
CCAAGGCTTTCAGTTCTATCGGTTTTCGCCTCCTCCCCCTTGAGGGGGGAGGACAACGATGGCTTTGCGGAGCATTGCCGTCGTGAGGTGGGGGTGATCTTTGGACAGCTGGACTCGCGGACAAAAGTCACCCCCACCTCGCACGGCAAGGTCGATTTTTGCGAAGTGCAAAAATCGAGCCGCGCTGTCCTCCCCCCTCAAGGGGGAGGAGGAGAAAAATCGAAACAGTCTTTGGCTTCGCTCGACGGTATCAGACGCCCTGAAGACGACCTGAAGATTGCTCGAAAGCGAATGAAAGAGTTTGTTTAGCAGGTGTGCCATGACCACAAAAATGCCTCGCAGTACCGATGGCTTTACGTCCCTTGACGATGTTCTTAATCAAGATGGAACGCGGGAAGCGTTCCAAGCGGTTGCCATCAAGGAAGTCCTGGCATGGCAAATTGAAGAGGCGATGAAAGCTCAGGGTCTGTCGCGCACCGGCATGGCGAAGAAGATGCAAACCAGCCGCAGCCAAATCACCCGACTGCTCGATCCAACCGATGGCAACGTCACTCTCGCTACGCTGCAGCGTGCCGCTGAGTTGCTGGGACGCAAAGTCCGGCTTGATCTGGTTTAGAGTCCGGCATCACGCCACCAGCCTCACAACAGCCTGAACCTCTGGCTTCTGTTCGGCGGCCCACAGATCGTGGTTTGCTTGCAACGATAGCCAGAAGGCGGGGGTGTTGCCGAAGCAGCGCCCCAGTCTGGCAGCCATTTCAGGAGTGACGGAGCGCTTCTCAAGCAGCAGGTCGTACAGGCTTTGCCTCTTGATCCCAAGGGCGTTGGCAATCGCGACCTTGGTGACGCCTTTTTCCTCAAGCGCCGGTATAATCTGCCGCTTCAGTAGCGCGCCAGGATGCGCTGGTCGTCGGGCTGGGCGACTGGTCACCGCTTCTTCAGCGTCCATGGTAGTCCTCCTGTCGGACCTTAACGGGCCGTCCGTCTTGCCATTCGAAAACAATGCGCCATTGTGCCCGAACAGTTACGGACAAACTGTCCCTGACGATCACCTTTCAGGGGATGAAACGCAAAGCCTGGCAAATCCATATCTTCAGGTTTGGTCGCGGCATCTAAAGCGTCAAGTATGTCAGTCAGCCTCGGGCGCGATTTTGGATCGATGCCTTTACCGGCTCCGGTCTCGAAGTAGCGCTTCAAAACCTTGTCACTGAATGACCCGATCATACGTCATGTCCCACATGTCATGTCAAGTATTACATGACACTTCCCTAAACCCTTACCATCTTCCCCGGGTTCATGATGTTGGCGGGATCCAACGCGCGCTTCACGGTGCGCATCAGGTCTTTCTCCACCTCGCTCTTGTAGTGCTCGTTCTCGGCCAGTCGCAGCTGGCCGATGCCGTGCTCGGCGCTGATTGATCCCCCAAGTTCCACGACGAGGTCGTGGACGATGCGGTTGATGTTATCGCGCTCGGCCTTGAACTTCGGGCCGGGCCAATCGATCGGCTGCATCGGATTGAAGTGCATGTTGCCGTCGCCGACGTGGCCGAAGCCGCAAGAGCGGACGCCGGGGTAAGCTTTCTCCAGCGCCGCATTGCAGCGCTCCAGGAACTCCGGGATGCGCGACACCGGCACCGAGACATCGTGCTTGATGCTGACGCCGGTGACGTTCTGCGCTTGCGCCATGTCCTCGCGCATCTTCCAGTAACGTTTGGCCTGCGCGCCCGATGTTGCCAGCGCCGCATCGAGCACCAGCCCTGCCTCCATCGCCTCGGATAGCGCCTCGGCGAACGGGTCGGCCAAGGAGCCTGGCTCGCCCTGGCCGGAGATTTCGACCAACACGTACCACGGGTGCGGCTCGTTCATTGGCTCGCTATAGCCGGGGATGCCCGCAATCACGAACTCGATGATGGAGCGCTGCAGCAACTCGAACGCGGTGATCTGCTCGCCGAGGCGGGCCCGCATGGTGCTGAGCAGCTGCACGGCGGCAGCAGGCGACGGCACCGCCAACAGCGCCGTCTCGCTCGCGGTCGGCTTCGGAAACAGCTTGAGCACGGCGGCGGTGATGATGCCGAGCGTGCCCTCACCGCCGATGAACAGGTGCTTCAAGTCATAGCCGGTGTTGTCCTTGCGGAGCGAGCGCAAGCCGTCCCAAATCCGCCCGTCCGGCAGCACCACTTCCAGGCCGAGTACGAGGGCGCGGGTGTTGCCGTAGCGGATCACTTGGGTGCCGCCGGCGTTGGTCGAGATGTTACCGCCGATCTGACAGGTGCCTTCGGCGCCGAGGCTGAGCGGGAACAGCCGGTTGCTCTCTCCGGCGATGCGCTGGATTTCCTGCAGCACCACGCCCGCTTCGACCGTGATCGTGTCGTTCATCAGATCAACGCCGCGCACCTGGTTCATCCGGATCGTCGAGATGATCACCTCGCTCATGTCGTTGTGCGGCTGCCCCGCGCCGGTCAGCCCGGTATTGCCCCCCTGCGGCACAATGCGAGTGCCGGTTTCGGCGCAGATTTTCACCACAGCCGCCATCTCAGCGGTCGTTCTCGGGCGCAGCACCAATGGCACGCAGCCCTGCCAGTCATCGCGCCAGCTTTTCGAGAACGACGCAGTGTCGCTTGGCTGATCGAGGTAACCGACCGGGCCAACCGCCGCTTTCAAGCGCTCAATGGCGCTAGCTGCAACGGGGGAGACTTTGTTCGCAGTTGTCATCGGGTGCCGTCCACGTGATAGGCATAAGGCAGGTTCGCGGGGGACCATAGCAGCCGGTCACCGCAGGACAAGAGCGCACGGGTGCAACCAGCCATGACTGATCTACCAAAGACGCCGCAAGACCTTGGCCGCCAGTCCGGCTTTCGCGACATGATGGGCTATCGCAACACCGTCTGGCGCGAGGGCTATGCCGAGATCGTGCTCGAACTCGGCCCCCGCCACATGAACCGGCTCGATATCGTTCACGGCGGCACTTACATGGCGATCCTGGACGCCGCCCTCGGCCACTGCACCACCTGGTGCTCACGGCCCGGTCACGTGCGGCTGTGCGTCACCATCGGCATGACCACGAGTTTCCTGGCAGCCGTCAAAAGCGGCACCATCACCGCCATCGGCCAGCTTGACGGCGTGCACGACCGCGTCGCCACCGCCCGCGGCAAGATCCTGGACGCCAACGGCCAACTGCTGAGCACGGCGCAAGGCAGCTTCCGCTATCCGTCTGGCAGCGAATTTGTTGAAGGCGTGCCACGCAAAACCAACAAAGGGTGATTCTCCACGGCGGAGGGTGGCGGCGGCGCGGCTTTCATGTAGGTTGGTGGCATCTCAATAACGGACCGGCACGGGCGGCTTGTCGAGGTTCGAACCAAGCTTGCACGTGTGTTGGGTAACCTGCATCGGCGGCGAAAAAGCCCATAGGAGGAAGCATCGATGCGCGTTGGTATTTTCGTAGATGCTGGTTATTTCTTTAAGCGTTGTGCGCTCGTTGCTCTCGATCAAATTGTCCATCGTGACGACATTGAACTCGATATCGATGCGCTGGTGCAGGAACTACAAAATCTTCGGATGTCGCAATCGATCTCGCAGTTGCTGCGGATCTACTGGTACGACGCCGCCAAGCACGGCCAGATGACGCATTCGCAGCTGCAATTGGCCTGGCACGACAACATCAAAGTGCGGCTCGGTTCGCTGTCGGTCGACAATCAGCAGAAGGGCGTCGACAGCCTGATCGTCACGGACCTTGCCGAGCTCGCACGCAACGGCGCCATCGTCGATGCCATCGTGCTGTCCGGTGACGAAGACGTGCGCGTTGGCGTGCAAATCGCCCAGACGCATGGCGTCCGCGTGCACCTGCTTGGCATCGGGCCTGCGGGTAAATCGCAGTCACATCAGCTGATGTGGGAAGCCGATACCAATACCCAGTGGGACGAAACCCACGTGGCCAAGTTCGTAAGATTCCCGAAGGCGGAACGCGCGGCGAAAGCTGCGGCGCTGGCGGCCCAGGTTGCGGCGGCCGAGCCCGTCAGGTCGATGTTGACCGTCGCGCCCGAACCAAAATTCGTGCCGCCACTGCAGGCAGGCGCGTTGGAGCTGGTCGTGGCCACCGTGGTGCGGCAACTGTCAGCGGCTGAACTGAGCGATGCCGTCCGCGCACTGGAGCTCGACATCGTCCCCAACGACACCGACCGCCAAATGCTGAAAGCCTCCCAGGCGATTTGCGGTCGTGCCCTCGACCACCCCGAAAAAGCCGCCATGCGCCAACTCTTCAAACAAGAAATGCGCAACCACATCTCGCTAGTTCCGGCAGCCCTGCCGCCGGGGTAGGAGGGGCGATGCCTGTAGGGCGCATTAGCCCCCTTGCGTAATGCGCCGCGGCTAGGCGATGACTGAGCTGGTGGGTGGCGATCAATTCCGGGAATAAGTACACTGTCCCCGATATTATTCGCCACTTTTTACTGGGTGAGGGCTGAGCCTGGGAGGCAACCGTGCATCCCGGTTGCTGATCGGGAATGGGTACACAGTCCCCGGTATTTGCGGTATTTGGGCCGGAATTTCCGGAATTTCCGCAGTGTCAGCATCTCTGACTCCGGGAGGTTCTGCACCAAACGTACGATTGCTCGCCTTGCGTCGGAAACTTAAGTCAGGATCGACACTTTGCCGGTGCTGAGGTCGTGCATCGCAGCGGCGATAGTGATCTCGCCCTTGTCGTGCATCTCCTTGAGTACTGGGCTCGCTTCCAGGATCATTTTGGCGGTAATCCGTGAATGGTTGTCGGCGACGGTTTGAACCAGAGCTTTGTCCTTCGAGGAGCGTTCGCCCGTGATCTTGGTTGCGGCGATGGCGGGTTCAAATTTCGTCAGCATCGCTGTCAGATTGCCAAGCTTGGCCTGGTCGATCGCGCCCTTGATGGCACCGCACTCCGAATGCCCGAGTACGACAATAGCTTTGGCACCGGCGACTTTGCAGGCAAATTCAAGACTGCCGAGGATGTCAACGTTGACAAAATTGCCAGCGATACGGGCAGCAAAAATGTCGCCGATACGCTGATCAAACACTAACTCAGGCGGCACGCGACTATCAATGCAACCGACGACGACTGCAAATGGAGCCTGGGAATTCGACGTGTTTTTAACCTGTGCCATCAGATCGCAATTGACAGTCTTACCGGCGACGAAGCGCTCGTTACCATCGACCAACCGTTTCAAAGCCTCAGCTGGCGTGACGGCCTTCTGGCGGTCCGGCGTGAAGACGGCGCAAGCG
The DNA here is from genome assembly GCA_043718785.1 of Hyphomicrobiaceae bacterium. Lineage (GTDB taxonomy): Bacteria > Pseudomonadota > Alphaproteobacteria > Rhizobiales > Hyphomicrobiaceae > JAYSVA01. The sequence goes on along the minus strand of JAYSVA010000522.1, from coordinate 223 downwards.
TCTTGAGCATATGCAGAACCCGACGACAGGACGGTTGTTGCGGCCGCAGCGGTTGTGAAGGCTGCAGCGGTACCGAAGAAAGTGCGGCGCGTGTACATAGTCCGTTTCCCCTTGATCATTTTTTGACTTGAGGGCGTTCGAAACGCTCGTTTCTTCTTCGCCCTTCTATGATATAAACAGTTACATTAGTGTGGGCAAGATCTATGATGACGGGCATGGAAAT
>JAYSVA010000521.1:0-13134 GCA_043718785.1 Hyphomicrobiaceae bacterium | reverse complement strand
GGCCCACCGATGCTGAGCGGGGCAAGCTGGCCCAGCTCGCAGCGCTCGCCAGCAGTGAGCCTGTGCTCGTCACCGGCCCAGCGCCTGCTGCCCGGCCTCGTCTACCAAGCCTGACGGGCAACGATTCAACCGGCAAACTGCCACCTGCCGTGGCAGCTGCTGCAGCACCAGCGGCTGAACCACGCTTAGCCTCGCTTGGCCCGGCCAAGGGCGACAGCATCAGCGATGCTGGCAGCAAGTTCGGCTGGGGCGGTGGCTGGGCCCAAGCACCGGCCTACGATGAGGAGCATCCGGACGAGCTGTCATACCGCCCGTTCCCGTTGGCTCCGTACATGACGGAAACCGCCTCGGCGGATGATCCGGCATTGACCAAAATGGTCCACCCCGATGTGGCGAAAACCCTGGAAATGCTCGATCAAGCGGGTTCCATGCCGCCGATGAAGCTGCGTCCGGGTGCGCAGGTCGCACAGCTGATGTGGGCCCAGCAGTTCAAGGGCGGTATGGCCAGCATCGATACTCTGTTCGCCTCAGGTGCCGACCTGACAAAGCCGACCGCCAAAGGCCAAATCCCCGACCGCAAAGTGAAAACGGCGAGGGAGTAAGCATTGCTGAAATGGCAGCGACATGTTATTTCTTACCAAAGCAGGATCGATCATGAGGCTTGGTCATGTCAAACATCACAAAATTGTCGGCCAAATTTCAAATCTCGATTCCCAAGGAAATCCGCGAGTCGCAGAACTGGAAGCCTGGGCAGAAATTTGCTTTTGTTCCGGAAGGCACGGGCTTTGTGGTGGTACCTGTTCCCACGATCGATGAACTCCGTGGCCTGCTCAAGGGAGCAAGCAACGCCGACGCCCGCGACCGCAATGATCGCTACTAATGCGGGTCGTTGATACGTCTGCATGGATCGAGCATCTACTCGCCACTCCGACCGGGGAAAAACTTGCGCACCGGTTCCCGTCACCAAACGACTGTATCGTTCCGACGATTGTTCAGCTTGAGCTCGCAAAATGGGCCAACCGTGAAGTCAATCCAAAAGCTGCAAGAGCGTTGCTCGCTTTAACAGTGACGTGCAAGGTGATTGCCTTGGACACAACCATCGCGACTGCAGCCGCTAAATTCTGCCGCACCCACAAACTGGCAACAGCCGACGCGATTATCTTCGCGACTGCCCGGCATTTCGGAGCGGAATTGTTGACCTGTGATGCGCACTTCAAAGGCTTGGCGGGAGTCGTCTACTTCGAGAAAATTGCGTTCAAGAAGCAATAAGGAACACAAAACTAAAGCCCGCAAGCCTGGGGCCTACGAGCTCGTCATGTTCGGTATCGTCTATAAATCGAATGGAGCGGGCGAACGGATTTGAACCGTCGACCCTCACGTTGGCAACGTGATGCTCTACCCCTGAGCTACGCCCGCAAACCAATCGATCAAGTGCGCTGTCACCAGCGCATTCCCGGTTTATGACCCAAAGCCTCAAGCATTGCAAGCGCTTCATCGCAACCGGGCGGACAAAGTTTATGCGGCATGCTGGCAGCCCGCACTAACGCATGCGCGCGCGGGCCGTCAGCTCGGCGAGGCGATCGCTGGCGTCGACGGTGATAACGCGCAGTGCCGTCAGCTTCCATCCGTAGTCGATCAGCTCCATGGTGCTGACGTAGCGGCGTTCCGGATTTTTGCGGTCCTGCACCTCGATTTCGACCCTCCTCAAGCTCTGGAACTCGGCCCGTTTAATGCGGTCATAGAAATCCTTCATTCGCTCCAACTTGGGCGTTGCCGCCAGCGTCGCGGCATCACCGCTGACGTTCTCGCGCCAAGCCTGGCGATACTGGAACAGCTTCGGCAGGCCTTCAGGAGTCACATAGCTCTCGATAAAGCGGTCAACCATCGTCACGCCAAACGACGATTTGATGCGCTGCCACAGCGTTGGCTTGACGTTCTCGCCCGCCGTTGTGGCTTCGGCGAACAGCTCGGGGTGCTTGGCCAACGATGATTTGAGGCTCGCCCGCACGCTATCCCACTGCACGCGGCCCTGCACCGCTTCAACGTTACCAGCCTTGACGGCCTCGCGCAGGTTCCAGGCCGCCACAAACGGCGAGGCAATGTAGGCTGTGGCCAATACGAACGCGACCAACGAGAGACGAAGCAACGGCCGAAGCACTGACCTTCGAAGCACTGATCGCATTACGTCCCGACTCCTAAGTTTACCGAAACGGACATCCACTCTATGACCATGCGAATGCGCCCAGTAAAGGGCGCAACATGCCGGATTTGCCCTTTTCGGGTCAAAACAGCAACTCTGCACACAAAGAAGCCCCATGCTGCGACTGAACGAACTGAAACTACCGCTCGATCACAGCCCTGAGGCGCTGGTGCCCGCACTGCTGGCCCGCGTCGGCCTGCGGGCGGACGAGCTGACCAGCTGGCACGTGGCGCGACGCGGTTATGACGCCCGCAAGCGCTCGGCCATTCTGCTGGTCTACTCCATCGATTTCGAGGTCGCCGACGAGGCCGCGCTGCTGGCCAAATTCGCCAACGATCCGCGCGTTACCAAGGCACCCGACACCAGTTATCAGCATGTGGTGAAAGCCCCCGCAAACCGCAAGTCCCGACCTGTCGTCATCGGCACCGGCCCGTGCGGGATTTTTGCCGGGCTGATCCTCGCCGAAATGGGCTTCTGCCCGATCATCCTGGAGCGGGGCCGCGCGGTTCGGCAGCGCACCAAGGACACCTGGGGTCTATGGCGGCGCTCGGTGCTCGACCCGACCTCGAACGTCCAGTTCGGCGAGGGCGGGGCCGGCACCTTCTCCGACGGCAAGTTGTACAGCCAGATCAAGGACCCGCAGCATCACGGTCGCAAGGTGCTGACCGAGTTCGTGCTGGCCGGCGCACCGGACGAAATCCTCTACGTCTCGAAGCCGCACATCGGCACCTTCCGCCTCGTTACCATGGTCGAGAGCATCCGTGCCAAGATCGAAGCGCTCGGCGGCGAATACCGCTTTGGCGCGCAGGTCACCGATATCGACGTTGCCGTGAGCGCCGACGGTACCCGCCAGATCCAAGGCGTGATGCTGGCCGATGGCGAGCATCTCGCCACCGATCACGTCGTGCTAGCGACCGGCCACTCGGCCCGCGACACCTTCGAAATGCTGCACGCACGCCATGTCCATCTCGATGCGAAACCATTCTCCATCGGTTTCCGCATCGAACATCCGCAGTCGCTGATCGACCAGTGCCGGTTCGGGCCGTCGGCGGGCAACAAGACGCTTGGTGCTGCCGACTACAAGCTGGTGCACCACGCCAGCAACGGCCGCTCGGTCTACTCGTTCTGCATGTGCCCGGGCGGCACGGTGGTCGCCGCCACGTCGGAGCCGGGCCGCGTCGTCACCAACGGCATGAGCCAATATTCCCGCAACGAGCGCAACGCCAACGCGGGCATCGTCGTCGGCATCTCGCCCACCGATTATCCCGGCGGACCGCTGGCGGGCATCGCCTTCCAGCGCCACTGGGAGGAACGCGCCTATGAGGCAGGCGGCGGCACCTACGCGGCCCCAGCCCAGCGCGTCGGCGACTTCCTAAAGGGCCAGCCATCAACGGCATTGGGCGCGGTGGTGCCGTCCTACAAACCGGGCGTGAAGCTGACAGATCTGGCCAGCTGCCTGCCGGATTACGCCATCGCGGCAATCCGCGAGGCGATTCCGATGTTCGACCGCGAAATCCGCGGTTACGCCATGGCCGACGCCATCCTGACCGGCGTCGAAACCCGCACCTCCACCCCGGTCCGCGTCACACGCAATGAACAGTTCCAGAGCCTCAACACGCCCGGCCTGTTCCCCGCTGGCGAAGGTGCGGGCTACGCCGGCGGCATCATGTCCGCCGCTATCGACGGCATCCGCATCGCCGAGGCCATCGCCATGAGCCTGACCGGCGGCGAAATCCCCCGCGACCGCCGTCACGCTGGCGGCGGGAATTTCACCTACGGGTGAAGAGGCGCGCGGACCTGGGTCATGTGTTCCCCACTCTCCTCCGGTTTCCCGAAAAGCCCGTCGGCCATCAGCCGACTGGCTTATCCGGGATCTTCACCACTCGCAGTTAGGCACTGACTTGCCACACCGATAGCGGTGAAGACCCCGGATGTGTTCAGCCCGCGATGCGGGCAGAACACTCCGGGGAACCAGACGAGGGTGAGCCGACTTGAACTCATCTGACTTGCGCACATCCAAGTTCGTTTGCCCCCATAGACAACTGCGAACCGGCGCGCCCTAATTAAGGCTGAACAGTGGTCGATTCGCGCGGCTCACGACCACAGCCAGGAGCATGCAGCATGGGCGTGGTGATCCCCTTCAAACCGAGAGCAGCGAAGCTCGCGAGCGCCGCTGAACTGGCCGTGCTGGCCGCCATCCAAGACGGCTGCGACCGACATTCCATTCTCGAAGCCGCTGGTCCGCTGATCGAGCACTGCCGCGACCACTATGGCTTCACCGTCATGCATGACGGCCTGCCATCCGAGCCGGACGAGCTGGGGGCCGCCCTGCTCACTCTGCGGCGTGGATTGGCTCAACTAGAAGCCGAATTTGGCGGGCAGCCGTTCTGGAGCTTCGGCGTCTACTTCGGCCACCAAAAGCTCACCTGGTTCGAAGACGGCCACGGCGGCAAAAACGCCCTCGCCGTCCCCTCCTACATCCCCGACACCGAATTCGCCGCCTTCGTCCGCCCCCGCGTCCAGGAGTTGCGGCGGTAGGTGGTGCGGTGCAGCAAGAAGAGACAGGTCCACCGTAAACGCACTGTCGCGAACTGATCGCGGTAATCCCGTAGGGCGCAAAAGCCCCCTTGCGCCTTGCGCCGCGCCACTTGCTCCGACACTCGTACAGTATGCCAAACCCTCTCGTGGTGGACAGTTCGGCAAGCGGGAGCAAATCGGCACGTACATCGCCCAGTCGCGGCGCAAGGCGCAAGGGGGCTTTTGCGCCCTACAAGAGTGCGCCACAGCCCCGCACACCTGACAGTTGCCATCCCCTCGCATCCGGCTAAAATCCGGCTCCAACACAGGCCCTCCGTGGGCCCGAACCACTTTGGGGACTGGCGAGAATGCGGAAGACGGTGGCGATTATTGGGGCGGGGGCGGCGGGGCTGTGTGCGGCGAAGCACATGCTGGAGGCGGACTATGACGTGACGGTCTATGAGATCGGCTCGAAGGTTGGCGGCATGTGGGTGTATCAGAACGATAACAACCGCTCATCGGCTTACAAGACGCTGCACATCAACACGGCGCGCGACCTGACCGCGTTCAAGGATTTTGCGTTCGATCCGACGGTGCAGCCGTTCCCGGACCACAAGGATATGGCCAAATATCTGAAGGCCTATGCCGACCATTTCGGCATCACCCAGCGCATCAAGTTCCACACCCCGGTCAAGGATATCCGCCCAGCTGCCACCTACGCTGAGACCGGCCCGCGCTGGACGATTGAAACGGCGACGGGCACCACCGACTATGACGCCGTCATCGTCGCCACCGGCCATTTGACCAAGCCGTTTGAGGTGGGGCAGTTCAAAACGTTCGGCGGCCACTACCTGCACAGCTGCGATTACAAGGACCCGGCGATCTTCGCCTCGAAGCGGATCTGCGTCGTCGGCGTCGGCAACAGCTCGTGCGATATCGCCAGTGACATCTGCACGATGGCCGAGCGCACGGTGCTGGTCGGCCGTTCGTCGCCGCTGATTATCCCGAAGCTGATCTTCGGCCGCCCGTTCTGGGAAACCGTTAAGCCGTTCTACAAGCCGTGGGTGCCAGCTGCCATCCGCACACGCGCCGTCAAATTCTTCACCTGGGTGGTGCACGGCAAGATGGCCGACCTTGGCTTCGCGCCGTCGACCAAGAAGGTGCACGCCACCTCAAATGCCAACATCGTCAACCACATCCGCTATCACCGGGTGACGGTGAAGCAGGGCATCACGGCGGTGGAGGGCAAAACCATCACCTTCACAGACGGCCACAAGGAGGAGTTCGACACGCTGATCGCCGCCACCGGCTTCGTGCTCGACCTGGAGTTCGTCAAGCCAGAGATCGTCGCGATCAAGGACAACAGTCTTGATCTCTACATGCGCATCGTGCCGCCGGACTGGCGTGGGTTATATTTCCTCGGCTTCTTCAACTCGGATTCGGCGCTGAACTGGATCGTCGAAGGCCAGATCCGCTGGCTGCGCGAGTTCGAGCTGGGCCGTGCCAAACTGCCAACCAAGCCGGAGATGCACGACGAGATCGCGGCCCGCCGCGCCGCCGTGCACGCCGCATTCAAGGACAGCCCGCGCCACGGCATCGAGGTGGAGCACATGCCCTACTTCGCCGATATGCGCCGCACACTGAGACAGGCGCAAGCCAAAGCCGGGCGTCACCCCCGCGATGTCGGCATCGGCACCGAGAAACCAACGGCGACACCACTACGGCATGACGCCCAACCGGTGGCGGCTGAGTGAAGCTCGCTCGAAAAACAAAGTAACGGCCGTCATCCCGGCCAAGTGAAGCGTTCTTCACGCTGAACGCGAGCCGGGATCCAGCAAACAAGTGCCGCAGGCACAAAATTCTGTGTCTCCGACGCTTTTTGCTGGATCCCGGATAACCGACGCTACGCTTACGGTTTCCGGGATGACGAAGCAGATTTTTTACCACCAAAAACTCGCACAGAGGAATCGCCCATGCCACGCCACAACCGCTATATCCCGCAGGGCGTCATTCCAGCGGTGCTGCTGCCGTTCACGCCGGATCTGGCCATCGACGAGGCCGCCTACCGCAGCCACCTGCGCGATGTGACGGCAGCGCCCGGCTTGTCGGCGATCACCATCAATGCCCACTCCACCGAGGCGGCATCGTGCACGTTCGACGAGCAGAAGCGGGTGATGGCGATCACCCAGGATGAGGTCGGCGACCGGATGCCTATCGTGCACGGCGTCTATGCTGAAGGCAGCCTCGAAGGCGCGCGCATCGCCAAACAGGCGGCCAATGAAGGCGCGTCGGCTCTGCTGGTGTTCCCGCCAGGGCCGTTCACGATGGGCCACCGGCCGGAGATGGTGATCGAGCACTTCAAGCGCATCGCCGATGCCGCCGGTGACGTGCCGATCATCGCCTTCAACTATCCCCTAGTGATCAACCAAGGCTACACCACCGAGATGATCGCCAAGCTCGGCGAAGCGGTGCCGACGGTGCGCGCGATCAAAGACTGGTGCAACAATCCGGTCCAGCACGAGCGCAACATCCGCGTGCTGCAGTCGCTGCCGAACCCGATCACGGTTCTCAGCACCCATTCGGCCTGGTTGTTCAGCTCGCTGGTGCTCGGCTGCGGCGGGCTGCTGTCCGGCTCCGGCAGCGTCATTTCCGGGTTGCAGCAGCAGCTGTTTTCAGCCGTCCAGCGTAACGATCTGACTGAAGCCAAGCGGCTGAACGACCGCATCTATCCGCTGGCCGAAGTGTTCTACGCCGCTCCCGCCGTCGACATGCACAACCGCATGAAAGAGGCGCTGGTCTTGATGGGCCGCCTGAAATGCGCCGCTGTCCGCCCGCCGCTAGTCAAGATCGCCCCAGATGAAATCAAGCGTATCAGGGCTGCACTGGTGAAGGCCGGGCTGCTGGTGGAGTGATCGGATTCAACTCTCCGCACCATCGACATAAAACCATTGGCCGCGTTCACGGACGAAGCGGGATGTTTCGTGCAGGACGTGGCTGGTGCCGCCGACGCGTGAGCGAGCAACGAACTCGACGGTGGCGCTGTCGCCGGTTTCGCTGCTGGCGCCGACCTGCAGCGACTGCCACTCCTGGTCGCGGGCAAACTCCATCGTCGCGGGACGTGTCGACAGGTGCCACGTGGCGCGGACATACGCCGCCTCCTTCAGGGCGAACGCCGCGAAACGCGAGCGCATCAGTGCCTCAGCCGTCGGTGCCACGCGCACGCCACGATGGTACGGCTGGCAGCAACCCGCATAGGCGACGGTTTCGCTCTTCTTGCGGCAAGGACAGCGCATGGCAGGGCTAGCGGTCATTGGTGCTCTTCGATTTTCTCGGCCGTTTAAAAGCTCGTCCAGCCAAGGGCGTCGGGCCGTAGAGGACGTCCACTGCCAAATCCATCTCAATAGACTGCAGCTGCACGGATTGACCGACATCGGCAATCAGCGCGTCGGCAAGCTGGCCGTCAGGTTTCCGCCGGAACAATTCAAGTCGCGCCCCTTTGGTATGCACCAGCAGCACCTCCTGAACGGATGCCATGGTCGCGTACATCCAGAAGTTGGCCTCGGTAACCTTGGCGTTTGAGGGTGACAAAATTTCGACCAGCAAAACTGGATTTTGCATCGATTTGTCGTCGAGCGTTAAAGGTGTGCAGGAAACGCCAAGGTCCGGAATGCGGACATTGGTGTTGCTTTTAATCACCGGCTGTACACCGGTCTCGGTGCCGACCCAACAACGGCTGTTTTGTGCTGCTAGGTGGTTACCGATCAGCCGAGCCAACTCAGCCTGTAACAAGCTATGAATGGGCGCGGCTGGTGCCATCGCGACAAGAGACCCGTCAATCAGTTGGTACTTTTTGCCGTCATCCGGCATGACGAAGAACTCGTCCGCCGTCATCAGTTCTGGCATCTCATCGTATATTTGGCGGCGAACAGCGGTCATATTGGGTCCTGCACCAATGAGCGAGGCAACCGTAGCATACACCAACCTAGCCCAGCAGGCCAACGACTGCGTGACACGACTGCGTGCCGACCGAAGTATTGCCGACATGTGCGCTGTGACTTGCTCAAACCAGAAATACTCGCCATTCTCGAACTAGCCGACATGTTTGATTTTGGCACGTACAAATCAGTACCGCGCTATGCGAGAAAGACAACCTGAAAGCCTGGAACGCGCCTGCAAAACTCAACTCGCAGCCATGGCCTGCAACACCGAACTGAACATGCTATCAGACGTCGTGGTGAAGAAATCGACGGGCATGTACGCGCCTGGAGCTGTGCGGACTTACGGTCTGCTGGAATGGCCAGGGCTCATGCCGTTGCTGGATCGCAAAGGTTCGAACTTCCGCGATTAATCAGGAGGCTGCCAAGGAGGCTACATGTCGGCTCTGTCCCATCCCTATTTGCTTGGTTTTGGCGCGCTGCTGCTGGTGATCGGCTACCTGCTGCGCCGCTGGGCGGCCAAGCATGATCTGATGGATATGGCCAAGGATGCAGCCTGGCAGGTGGCCAAGAACAAGGGCAAACTTGCCGCCGTCAACGAGTCTGAGATCGGCCAGAAGTTCAAGGACCTACAGGGGGACGCGTCTAATACCGGGCGGGCAAAAAAAGCGGCAGGTTACGCCGCCCGCCACGCCGTCGCACAAATCGCCGGAATCAGCGGGCTGATCAGCCTACTGGTTGGAGCCGCAATGATCGGCGCGGCGTTCTTCTGGAAGTAAAGCTCACCACTCAAACCCGCACCGTCGCCCCGGCAATTGACCGCGGGCCTTCGTGGACGCTGTTGCTCCAATTGCCGGATTTGACGATCCACTCGCCACTCTCCGTGCGCCCCGTGATCAGACCGACGTGATGGTCCCAAACGACGATGGCACCAACTTGCGGTTGGCCAGGACTACCGTAACTGCGCCAGTTGGCGGCGACGTTGAATTCAGGGCCACCACCACGCAGCGAGCGCATGTACCAGCCGCACCACTGTGTCGGGCGAGGACCGAGACTGGTCGTATCGGCATTGAGCGCCAGGCGCTCGGACGGCTGATAGCTTCCAACGGCACGTGGCTCAGATTGCGTAACGGCGACCGGTCGAGATGCTAGCGCTACAGGGCGGCTCACGCGCTCTGGGCGTTCAACTCTGCGCGCAATGCGTTCAGCTGCGGCCGGACGCTCGGCTGACTTTGCCGATGTCGTATTCCAAGGCATCCAAGCATTCGCCTCAGACTCAGCTTTTGCAGTGGTTGCCACACAACCGACACCCAGCGTCACCACAGCCAAACGATACCCAAAACTCACGTGAATGCCCCGCCCAATTTTTTTGATATTGCGCTAGCAACAGAAAATTTGGGTCAGCGACAACGGCGAAAAATCTGCAATTGTTTTCTCGGAATCCATCCAATCTCGTAAGTCACTGTGACTGAGCAGCGATTGCTGCCCGGATGCGAGGTTATCCACAGCATCGACGCGCTGCGACATCCTCACCTTGCGTGATAATCTAACAGCCAAATCAACCACGCAGTGGCGACAAGGCCTGACGGTTTACATGTGGCAACACATGCGATAATTCATATATGTTGCCGCATCTGGCGACGGCCAGCCGGAGTTGCGCCATGACGAACTTTACACCCATCGCCTCACTGATCGGCGGGGGGATTATCGGACTTTCAGCGGTGCTACTGATGCACTTCCTCGGTCGCATCGCTGGGATCAGCGGCATTCTCAGCCGCTTGCTGCCGCCCTATCAGGACAGCGCCACGCCAATCCGGGCCGCCTTCATCGTCGGCATGATCGCCGCGCCGTTACTGGTACGCGCTGTCACTGGCGCGCCGATCATTCAAACCGTTTCGGGCAATCTGCCGTTGCTCGCTGGTGCTGGCCTGCTGGTCGGTTTCGGTTCGGTTTATGGCGCAGGCTGCACAAGCGGCCATGGCGTTTGCGGACTGGCGCGGTTTTCGGTGCGCTCGCTCGCCGCCACCCTGACGTTTATGGCGACGGCCGCCATCACGGTTTTCATCGTTCGCCACTTGCTTGGAGCTTGAGCCATGCCATCTATCATAAGCCTGATCAGTGGTGTGTTGTTCGGCATCGGCCTCGTCATATCCGGTATGAGCAATCCGGCCAAGGTGTTGAACTTTCTCGATGTGTTCGGCACCTGGGATCCGAGTTTGGCCTTTGTCATGGCAGGCGCTCTGATCGTCACCGCAATTGGCTATCGCCTCTCTTGGCGACAACCGAAGCCCGCGCTGGCGGATAAGTTTGACCTGCCACTGAGCCAGCATATCGACGCCCGGCTGCTGACAGGTGCCGCAGCATTCGGAATAGGTTGGGGACTGAGCGGTTTCTGCCCAGGACCCGCCGTCACGTCGCTCGCCTTGCTTGCGCCGGGAACGTTAGCGTTTGTTCCCGCCATGCTCGCGGGCATGTGGATTGCGCGACGTCTCTAGCACGTCACAAAAAGAACGCGAGCACCGCCGCCGGGCTTTAGGCCACCAACTCACCCTTCAAGCCTTTGGCAATGAGCGCACGGGTGTCGGCGACGCCGTAGAGTTCAACGAACGAGCCGAAGCGCGGGCCTTGGCTAGAGCCGAGAAGCACTTCGTAGATCGCCTGGAACCAGCTGCGCAGCGTTTCCTTGACGTAGCCGTTGCTCTTGCCCGCCTCGAACACGAGGTTCTGCAGCTCCTCAGCGGTTGCGCCGGGCTTGACCGTCGCCAGCAACGCGTCAAGGGCTTCCAGCGCCTGCCGTTCTTCACCCGTCGGCAGGCGGAAGATCTTGGTCGGATTCACAAAATCACGGTAGTAGTTGATGGCATAGCCGACCAGATGATCGAGCGCTGGATACTTCGCAGGCGTTGCATCGGGCGTGGCGCGACGGATGAAGCCCCACAGCCGCTCCTTGTTGTCGGCGTTCGACGCCGCCACGAGGTTGAGCAGCAGCGCGAACGAGATCGGCAGCTCAGCCGCTGGCGGACGACCGCTGTGAATATGCCAAACCGGATTGTCGGTCTGCCCCTTCGGATCTTCGGCCGGGAACTTCGATTGGAACTGCAGGTACTCATCAACCGCACGCGGAATAACGTCGAAGAACAGCTTCTTGGCGCTCTTTGGTTTTTGATACATGTACAGCGACAGGCTTTCGGGCGTGGCATAGGTCAGCCACTCCTCAATGGTGATGCCGTTGCCCTTTGACTTCGAAATTTTCTGGCCGTTCTGATCAAGGAACAGCTCGTAGTTGAAACCTTCCGGCGGCAGTCCGCCCATCGCCTTGGCGATGCGCGATGACAGCGTCACGCTATCGATCAGATCCTTGCCGGCCATTTCGTAGTCGACGCCGAGCGCCGTCCAGCGCATCGCCCAATCGGCTTTCCACTGACACTTGACATGACCGCCGGTTACCGGCGTCGTCACGTGTTCCTTGGTCTCCGGATCGACGTAGGTGATCGTGCCAGCAGCGACATCGCGGGCGACCATCGGCACTTGCAGCACTTTTCCGGTGCACGGGCAGACCGGCAGGAACGGCGAATACGTCGCTTGCCGATCCGGCCCGATGGTCGGCAGGATTACCGCCATCACGTCATCGTAGACGGCCAGCATGCGCAGCAGCGTCTTGTCGAACGCGCCGGACTTATAGACCTCGGTCGCCGACAGGAACTCGTACTCGAAGCCGAACTGGTCGAGGAACATCCGCAGGCGCGCGTTGTTGTGCGCGGCGAAACTCGCATGCTCTGACCCGAATGGGTTGGGAATGCGCGACAGTGGCTTGTCGAGATGCGTCTTCAGCATGTCGCCGTTTGGCACGTTGTCCGGCACCTTGCGCAGGCCGTCCATATCGTCCGAGAAGCAGACGAGGCGCGTCGCGATTCTGCCCTCGGTCAGCACCTCGAACGCGTGCCGCACCATACTGGTCCGCGCCACCTCACCAAACGTGCCGATGTGCGGCAATCCCGACGGCCCGTAACCGGTTTCGAAGATGATGGGACGCGTGCCAAGAATCTTCGCTTTCTCCAGCCGCGTGATCAGCCGCTTCGCCTCCTCAAACGGCCACGCCTTCGACTGGCTGGCAGCCGCGAGGATTTCAGGCGTGAGAGCAGGCAAAGCGGGAGCGGGGGACATGAGATGTTCCAGGTGTGACGGGCGGCAAAACAGCAGGCAAGTCAGAGCGGCGGACATTAGGTGCGGGGCTTACAGGGGTCAATGGTGCGGTGCCGCCAGTCCCGCACGCCCTATATCCGGCCGCACAGGGTGCGCCGGAGTATCAGGCAAGGGGCGGAGGCAGCGGATGCCGCTGGGTCTTCCCAATTGGTAGCGAAACAGCATCGGCTGCCTCTCGCGTCGAGTAAAGCTGCGGCGTCATGCAAGAAGTTCCAGTGATACACCAGCCTGCACTTTCATCAGGCCCCTGCACATACGTCACCCGGGCGCCGCCCTGCG
>JAYSVA010000053.1:0-10662 GCA_043718785.1 Hyphomicrobiaceae bacterium | reverse complement strand
CACGGATCGACACATCGAGATCGGGGAATTCTTTGGCCGCCAATTCGGAGGCCGAATAGATCGACGCGCCGGCTTCGCTGACCATCACCTTGGTCAGCTTGAGTTGAGGCATCTTCGCCATGACTTCGCCGACCAACTTGTCGGTCTCACGCGAGGCGGTGCCGTTGCCGATGCTGACGATCTCGACCTTGTGCTTCAGGCACAGCGCGGCGATGGTTGCCATCGAGCCGTCCCAGTCACGACGCGGCTCATGCGGATAGATGGTGGCGTGCTCAAGCACCTTACCGGTGGCATCGACCACGGCGAGTTTGCAGCCCGTTCGGATGCCGGGGTCAACCCCCATGGTCGCCCGCGCACCGCCCGGAGCCGCCAGCAGCAGATCTTTCAAGTTGTTCGAGAACACGGCGATGGCGTCGGTATCAGCTTTGTCCTTCATGCGGGTGATCAGATCGCCCGCCAGCGAGGTGTGCAGCTTGGCCTTCCAGGCGAGGCGGACAGTGTCGGCCAGCCACTTGTCGGCAGGGCGGCCCCGGTTGGCGATGCCGAACGCGTTCATCACGCGGCCCTCGGCGGGGTGTGGCTGCTTGGCGTCGGCAACCAGCACATCCAGCTCGAGATCGAGGATGCCTTCGTTGCGGCCGCGCAGCATGGCGAGCGCCCGGTGTGACGGCAGTTCGCGGCCCTTCTGGGCGAACTCAAAGTAATCTTTGAACTTCGCGCCCTCGGCTTCTTTGCCCTTGACTAGGCTCGATTTCAGCTGACCGTCGTGCCACAGCCATTCGCGCAGCTCGCCGACCAGCTTCGGATGTTCGCCGATCCGCTCGATTAGGATATGTCGCGCGCCCTCAAGCGCGGCCTTGGTATCGGCCACGCCCTTCTCGCCGTTGATGAATTTGGCCGCTTCTGCATCCGGCGTCAGCGTCGGGTTGGCCAGCAGCTGATCGGCCAGCGGCTCCAGTCCAGCTTCGCGCGCGATCATCGCCTTAGTGCGGCGTTTCGGTTTGTGCGGGGCGTACAGATCCTCCAGCTCAACCTTGGTTTCGGCCCGGTTCAGCAACAGCGCCAGCTCCGGCGTCAGCTTGCCCTGCTCGTCGATGCTTTTGACTACAGTGGCGCGGCGATCTTCAAGATCGCGCAGATAAATCAGCCGTGTATCGAGGTTGCGCAGCTGCGTATCGTCGAGCCCGCCGGTCTTTTCCTTACGATACCGGGCGATGAACGGCACCGTCGAGCCCTCCGCCAGCAGCTCCACTGTCGCCACCACCTGGGCCAGCTGCACGCCAAGTTCCTTGGCGATGCGGGCATTGATGCTATGGGCGATCTGGGCGGCGTTGGCGGTCGTCATGCGGGTAGCTCCGGCGAAAACGGGCAAGCTGATTCACTGCCGTTTACCACCTTAGCGTCTCCACCGAAACGCCGATCGGAACTTAACCACTTGTTAAGACATTCCGTCGTTGGGGCCCGATTTGTGCTAAGTTCTTGGAGAACTTATCCGACGTTTCTCTCAGTTTTCCGCTTCCCCGGAATCAGATCAGCGCCAGCGCTGTTCTGATATCCGGGGTCTTCACCACTAACCGTGGGGCTAAATCGCGCCTCACGTTCAGCGGGTGAAGATCCCGGATATCCGGATCGAGCTTCGCTCGAAACGGATTCCGGGAAGGCGGGAGGGGGATGGTTGCGATTGGTATGGTGACTGTTGCGGAGTGTGTGATGCGTCGAATTATGGCCTGGGCAGTGTTGGCATTTTGTGCGGTCGTCATGGCCCTCGGTGGGGCATTTCATGCCAATGCCGCGCGCGACCTAACCGCACCTAAGGCCGGAACCGTCACGCAGGAAATCGTCGTCTTTGAGGTTGAGAACTGCACCTACTGCGGCTTGTTCCGCGACCACGTGCTGCCACGCTACCGCCAATCACCCCGCGCCAGTGAGCTGCCGATCCGCTTCGTCGATGTCAACGAAGCCGACGTGTCCAAAATGAAGCTGATCGCGCCCATTCAGATGGTGCCAACCACGGTACTGATGAAAGACGGCCAAGAAGTCGACCGCATCAGCGGCTACACGGGACCTGAGAACTTCTTCATCCTCGTGGGCAAGATGTTGAACACGGATTAGTCCGTAGGGCGGAATAGCCCTCTTGCGTATTCCGCCGTGGTGCCGCGAACCTGAGCGGGCAAGCTTGGCTGCAAACTAACCGCTGCCGCATCACCCGGTCGCGGCGGAAGGCGCAATTGGGCTTTTCCGCCCAACGGCCTTCGTGAAACATTCATTTCGCGCCTAACCCGATGCAACGACGTGCACTTTACTGGCGTTCATGCTACAATCATACAAAGCATGGGAGAACCCAAATTGGAAGTCGAGCGAACCTACACGATCATTCTGGAACCCGATCCAAGCGGTGGCTTCGTCGTACATGTTCCGGCGCTGCCTGAAGTATGCACCCAAGGCGAAACTGAGAGCGAAGCCATCGCCAATGCCCGCGAGGCCATCGCACTGGCTGTCGAAGAGCGCATCGCCGAGGGCGAGAGTGTTCCTGCCGATCAGGATCCGCAGGTTCGTAAAGTGTCCGTCAGCTTCGCCTACCCGACCGCCGCATGAACCCAAGGCTGCGCCAACTGCGGGGCATGGATGCCGTAAGCGCCCTGAAGCGAGCTGGTTTCGTCGTTTCCCGCGTTAAGGGCAGTCATTACATTCTTGTTCACGTCGATGATCGCTCACGAAAGGCAACCATTCCGGTTCACGCGGGACAAACTTTGAAAACAGGAACGCTGCGTTCGATCCTGGTGCAGGCGAAGTTGACTGAGGATGAATTGGTCGGCCTGTTGTGAGCTTACCGCAGCTGCAGACCTGTCGACCATCGACCGCCCGCGCGCGTTGCCAGCGGTGCTCGGCCATGAAGGCGCGGGTGTCGTCGCCGAGCTCGGCAAGGGCGTGACCGACCTGACCACACTCAATACCCGCGATCTCGCGCGACCGTGTGCAACAGCGGCAGGCCTTGCTGGTGGCGGCGGATTTGGCTGACGACATAGTCGGAGATCGCCTCGGGGTCGCTGTCGGCGGCGTTGTGCGGCGTCATAGTGACTTTCGGATGCGACCACAGCGGATGGTCGACGGCCAACGGTTCTTGATTGAACACGTCGAGAGTTGCAGCACCAAGCGTGCCGTCATCCAGACAGCTGATGATATCGGCCTCGACCTGCAGCAATCCACGACCAGCATTGATCAGCACCGGCGCGCCCAACGGTCCATCTTTGGCCAGCTTGTTAAACAGGGCGCGGTTGAGAATGCCGCGCGTCTCCGCCGTCATCGGCAGCAGCACGACCAACACATCCGTGCGCGCCAAGAACTGATCGAGCCCGTCGGCACCGGCAAAGCAAGGTATGCCCGGGACAGTCTTCGGCGACCGGCTCCACCCCGCAACCTGGAACCCAATGCGCGCCAGCACTGCCGCCGCATCCTGGCCGAGCTCGCCCATGCCCATAATGCCGACACGCAGCTTGGCCGCCGCCCACTGTTCCGGCGTCGTCCATTGTTTCGCCGCCTGCGCGCGGTCCATCAGACGCTGCTGGCGATGGTGCATTAGCACGTGCAGCACGACATACTCCGTCATGCGCTGTGTCAGATCCGGATTGACCACGCGGACCAGCGGCACGTTCGGCAACGTCGCATCACGCAGCAGCGCATCAACTCCGGCGCCGAGATTGAAGATCGCGGCGAGTTTCGGATACGCCGCCAGTGTGCCCGGCGGCGGCTGCCAAGCGGCAATATAGTTCACCGTCGTCGGGTCGGGCTGATCACGCCCAAACAGGGCCACCGGCATATCCGGCAACCGTGCCTGGAACCGCTGGACCCACTTGTCCGGCGCCCAGTTATCGCCCGCGCCTTTCACGGCAATTAAAAGTGTCATGCGCTGTCTCCAAGTCAGGTCGATGCTCCATAGCAGGCATAAATGCACCAAAACTCAGCCTCGACCAGAAAATTGTGCGCGCCGCAAAACCACCCCCTGGCGTCTCGCAAAAGATGCATTATAATGCATTACCCAAATATCGGGCTAACACGACATAACGGGAGGACCAACGATGCGAATTCAACTGCGCACTCTACTCAGCTGCTCTCTACTGCTCGCCAGCAGCAGTCTCGCTCTTGCGCAAACGCCCACTCCGGCCGCGCCAGCTGCAGCACCCGCCCAGGCAGGCCAGACCGTCACACTGATGGTACCGTATCCCGCAGGTGGCCCATCTGACGCCATCGCCCGCAACCTGGCACCGGCGATGCAAAAAGTCATGGGCCAGACCGTAATCGTTGAAAACCTCGGCGGTGCGTCGGGCGCGATTGCCGCTCAAAAGCTGCTGACGATCCCGAACGACGGCCGCATGATCTTCCAGGGCTCGCCCAACGAGCTGATCCTGGCACCAATGGTCAACACCGACATCAAGATCAAGCCGGACCAGTTTCGCCTCGTCAGCAAGATCACAGAGAACCCGCTGGTCCTGTTCTCCAAACATGACTTGCCAGTGAGCAACCTCGACGAACTGATCGAGTATGCCAAGAAGCAGGGCGACAAAGGCATCACCTACGGCTCCGTCGGCATCGGCTCGATGTATCATATCGTCATGGAAGACCTCGCCAAGCAAACCGGCATCAAGGTCACGCACGTGCCGTACAAGGGCGCTGCGCCGATGATGCAAGACGTGTTTGCAGGCGCCGTCGATGTGACGATCCTGCCATACCAGACGAGCTACGTCGGTCTCCAGGCTGATAAGAAGATCAAGCTGCTCGGCTGGGTGTCGAAAGCCCGCAACCCGTTCATTCCGACACTGGCGTCATTTGGCGAGAGCAAGTCACTGCCGAACTTCGAACACGCGATCTGGGCTGGCATCTTCGTCCGCAAGGACACGCCAGAAGACGTCATCAAGAAGATTAACGCAGACCTCGCCAAAGTGATGAAGGACGACGAGGTGCGCGCCTCCCTCACCAAGCTTGGGTCCATCGCCGTCGATACCACCGCGCAGGACGTCGCCGACAAGTACTTCGCCGCCGAAATCGTCAAGTTCAACGCCATGACCAAAGATATCAAACTGGCACCTTGATCGGCGTCTGCTGATCGAGGCGTCCCAGCCGGGACGCCGCGATCGGTGCCGCTCAGGCCGTCGCTTGACGGTTGATCACTTTCATATCGAACGCGGCGGCCAGCAGTGCCTTGGTGTAATCGGTCTGCGGCCGCTCGAAGATATCGACCGCCGGGCCTTCCTCGACGACCTTGCCATTCTTCAGCACCATGACGTAATTGCACAGCGCCCGCACCACTTTGAGATCGTGACTGATGAACAGGTAGGCAAGATTGCGCTTGGCCTGCAAGTCACGCAGCAGATCGACGATCTCCGATTGCACGCTCATATCAAGGGCACTGGTCGGCTCGTCGAGCATGACGAACTTTGGCTCCAGCACCATGGCACGGGCAATGGCGATGCGCTGCCGCTGGCCACCAGAGAACTCGTGCGGATAACGGTCCTGCGACGCTGGATCGAGCCGCACTTCTTTGAGGGCCTGCGTAACCTTGGCGCGGCGTTCGACAGCCGTCATCGTCGGGTTCTGGATCTCCAGCCCCTCCTCGATGATCTGGCTGACTGACAGGCGCGGCGACAACGATCCGTACGGGTCCTGGAACACGATCTGCATCTCGCGCCGCAGCGGCCGCATCGCCGTGCTGTCGAGGCCATCGATGCGGCGGCCGACATAGGCAATCGGCCCATCGCTCGCAATCAGTCGCAGGATCGCAAGACCCAGGGTTGTTTTACCGGAACCGGATTCGCCAACCACGCCCACCGTCTGCCCGGCGCGCAGTTTCAGCGATAAACCGTCGACCGCCTTCACGTGATCGACGGTCTTGCGCATCAGCCCCTTCTTGATCGGGAACCAGACCTTGAGATTGTCCGTCTCAACTACAATCGGCGCTTCGAAATCCGGCGCGGGTGGACGCCCCTTTGGTTCCGCCGCCACGAGGTGCTGAGTGTACGGATGCTTCGGCTTGGTGAACACCTGCTCGGCCGCGCCCTCCTCGACCACCAGCCCGTGCTGCATCACATAAACACGATCAGCCATCCGCCGGACAATACCGAGGTCGTGCGTGATCAGCAGCATCGCCATGCCCATATCCTTGCTGAGCTTGGCCAGCAACTCGAGGATCTGCGCCTGAATGGTGACGTCAAGCGCTGTTGTCGGCTCGTCGGCGATCAGCAGGTCCGGCTCGTTCGCCAGCGCCATGGCGATCATCACGCGTTGCCGCTGCCCGCCGGACATCTGATGCGGGAACGCCTGCAGCCGCTTCTCCGGCTCGCGGATGCCAACCTTGGTCAGCAGATCGAGGGTGCGGGTGCGCGCCTCAGCTTCGCTCAGCCCCCCGTGTAGGCGCAGGATCTCACCGACTTGTTTCTCAATCGTGTGCAGCGGGTTGAGCGACGTCATCGGCTCCTGGAAGATGATCGAAATCCGCCGCCCGCGAATCGACCGCAGCTCATCCTCCGACAGCTTCAGCACATCGCGGCCGTCGAACATGATCTCGCCGCCCGGATGCGACGCCGCCGGATAGTTCAGCAGCTTCATGATCGACAGCGCCGACACGGTCTTGCCGGAGCCCGACTCGCCGACCAGCGCCACCGTCTCGCCGGCGTTGATGTGGAACGACACGCCCTTGACGACGGTCGTGGTGGTATCGCCCGCACGGAACGCCACCCGCAGGTTGCGCACGTCGACCAGCGGCGCTTTGGCGGTGGCGGCAGATTTGGCGGGAGTTTTGGCGGGTGTCTTGGTCATCGGGCGGTCCAGTTCAAGCCAGCTGAAGTACGGAGATAGCGTCGGAAACCAGTACTTTTGTAAGAGCTGGTGGAACTTGGAAGCCGTCTTCCGAAACCAGATGAGAGCAATTGGCGGCTAGCGCTGTTGCCACGTGAATGGCATCAGGTGTCTTAATCCTTTGCACGGCCCGCAGCTGAGCGCATCCGACAAGAATTGCCCGGCTTACCGGCCACACCTCAAAATTTGGGCGAGACGTGAGAAGTTTTTCATAACCATCAGCGAGTTCCCGTTGGCCCAGCCGCAACGGCAACACAAGTGCTTCGGCGAGACAAAGTTCACTCGTGACAATCGTCAGCTCTCCCCTGGCACTCGCCGTCAGAATGGCGTCAACCGGAGGCCCCAAGGTGGAGTGCGCTTCGGCGTAATAGATGACGGCATTTGTATCTAGATAGATCCGGCGCTGCGTAACGCTCATTGATCCCACTCATCCCGCAGCTGACGCACGAAGCGTGTCGGGTCCTCACCGAGCCCGGCGTATAATCCTTTGGCAAAGCCATAACCAGGAACAGCCAAATCCGGAACCGCTACAGTCTCAGGTTCGACGGTCACGCGCACAAGCATCGCTTCATCGAGGCCCTCCCGGCATTGCTCCGGCAGATCGGATGCCCGGACATGTTCCGTCACGATTTTGTTCATGTCGCCCATAGCGGTCTCCTCCTCCCTACAGCATATGCGAAAATCACGACTGGTGCCACTCGGCCAGCACCGCATTCAAACCCGCCACACCGACGGCAACTAACGGCGGCGGCACTTGCAGCTGGCGGTCTTCTGTCAGCATGTATTTGCAGCCCGCCAATTCCGCCGTCGCCAAATGGATTGCGTCCGGCAGCAGCGTTGTAGAATTACAGCGAATGGCAGCACTGCGTTCGAGAATAGCGACACTCACCGGTACCGCCCTGATTACCTTCGACGACGTCAGCAGTGAACGGTATGTCCCAGCCAATGCCTGATCACCGTTGCGCAACGACCCAATCAGCACCTCCGCCAATGTCAACTCGCTAGTTACGGCCCGCAACACACCGGCATCCAGCGCCTCGACGATTTGCTTCAGCTCCGAGGCCAGCGCCTTATTGCCCTCGACGATATAGATCAGGATATTCGCATCGACATAAACATCCGCGATGGGACCCATATCGCCTCACTTAAACGTCTTGCGCGGATCAAGCGCATCGCGGACGGCTTCACCGATGAAGATCAGCAGGCTTAGCAATGCCGCAATCGAGGCGAACGCGGCCATACCAAGCCACGGCGCCTGCAGGTTGGATTTGCCCTGCGCCAGCAACTCGCCGAGCGATGGTGAGCCCGGCGGCAACCCCAGCCCGAGGAAGTCCAGCGCCGTCAGCGCCGTCACTGAACCGGACAGCTTGAACGGCAGGAACGTCAGCGTCGCCACCATGGCGTTCGGCAGCAAATGCTTGAACATGATCTTGGCATTCGACAGCCCCAACGCACGCGCCGCCGTGATGTATTCAAGGTTGCGCCCACGCAGGAATTCCGCCCGCACCACACCGACGAGGCCGACCCAGCTGAAACACAGCAGCACGAACAGCAGCGTCCAAAACCCGGGGATCAGCACCGACGAGATGATGATCAGCACATACAGCTCCGGGATCGATGACCAAATTTCCAGGAACCGCTGGAACACCAGATCAACTTTGCCACCGAAATAGCCCTGCACCGCACCAGCCAAAATGCCAAGAATGGACGCCAGGATCGTCAGCACCAGCGCGAACAACACGGAGATGCGGAACCCGTAGATCATTCGCGCGAGCACATCACGCCCCTGATCATCTGTACCAAGCCAGTTGCGATTGCCGATGGCCGAGAACCGCGCGAGTTGGTCCGCCGGGGCCTCGCACAGCTTTTTCGATGACGCCCACGGTGGCGGCGCCGGGAAGCCGAGGCATTGCCCCTCCGCCGAGCCCTGCACGCGCGGATAATCCTTGTTGATCGACGAATACGAATAGCGGACCGGCGGCCACAGCATCCAGCCGTTCTTCGAAATCTCGTCCAGGATCACCGGGTCCTTGTAATCGGTGACGGCCAGAAACCCGCCGAACTTCTGCTCGGGATAATCGACCATCACCGGCACGAGCCATTCGCCCTTATAGCGCGCCAGCAACGGTTTATCGTTGGCGATGAACTCGGCAAACAGCGTGACCGTAAACAGACTGAGGAAAATCCACAGCGCCCAATAACCGCGGCGATTGGCCTTAAAATTGTTCCAACGCCGTTGACTGATCGGCGTCAGATTAATTGTCAGTTTTTCGCGCAACCGTTCGAGTAACGTTGCCCGTGAAGCTGTATCGGTGACAGTTGCCATGATCAGACCTCCCGGCTTTCGAAGTCGATGCGCGGGTCGACCAAGGTGTAGATGAAGTCCGAAACGAGGTGCATCACCAGACTTATCAGAGAAAAAATGTACAAGGTCGCGAAGACCACCGGATAATCGCGATTGATGATGCTCTCGAACCCGAGCAGCCCGAGACCATCCAGCGAGAAGACATTCTCAATCAGCAAACTACCGGCGAAGAAAGAGGAAATAAAAGCGGCCGGGAAACCAGCGATAATCAACAGCATGGCGTTACGGAAGACGTGGCCATACAGCACCTGGGTTTCACCAAGGCCTTTCGCGCGGGCGGTCAGCACATACTGCTTGCGGATTTCATCGAGGAACGAGTTCTTGGTCAAAAACGCCGTCGTCGTAAATGACCCCAGCGCCATCGCCGTCAGCGGCAACACCAGATGCCAAGCGTAATCCTTCACTTTGCCAAACCACGACAGCTGCGCCCAGTTGTCGGACGTCAGCCCGCGCGATGGGAACCACTGGAAGAACGAGCCACCGGCGAACAACACCAGCAGCAGCACCGCCACCAGAAACCCGGGCAGCGCATAGCCGAGCACCAGCACACCGCTGGTCCAGGTGTCGAACTTCTCGCCGTCTCGCATGGCCTTGCGAATGCCGAGTGGAATCGAGACCATGTAGGTGAACAGCATCATCCACAGACCCAGCGAGATCGAAACCGGCAGCTTCTCTTTGATCAGCTGCATGACGCTGACATCGCGGAAATAGCTCTTGCCGAAATTGAAAGTGGCGTAATCCTTGATCATCTTAAGGAAGCGGATATGGGCCGGTTGATCGAACCCGAACTGCTTCTCCAGCTGTTTAATGAATTCGGGATCGAGACCGCGCGCGCCGCGATAGGCTGAACTGCTGTCGCCGCCTGAACTCTGCTGCGTGGTTGTGCCCAATCCGTCACCCTGGCCGCCACCGATCCGGCTGGTGGCGGACACGTCGGAACCCGACACTTTGGCAATCATCTGCTCGACGGGGCCGCCCGGCGCAAACTGGATGATGATAAAGCTGATCATCATGATGCCGAGCAAGGTCGGAATCATCAGGGCCAGCCGTTTCAGAAGATAAGCACCCATGAGAGATTATCAGCTCCAGTTTGCGACACGGCCAAAGTCATGCGGCAGCACAATTAATTCGTCTTCAGCTTTGCTTGCTTCTCGGCATCGACCCACCACGTATCAATTGCGCCAAGATCGTATTTCGGCTTCACGGTCGGCCGCGAGAACTTATTCCAATGCGGCACGTTATGGGCACCCTTATACCATTGCGGTACCCAATAATGC
The DNA here is from genome assembly GCA_043718785.1 of Hyphomicrobiaceae bacterium. Taxonomy (GTDB): domain Bacteria; phylum Pseudomonadota; class Alphaproteobacteria; order Rhizobiales; family Hyphomicrobiaceae; genus JAYSVA01. Next base: position 171 of record JAYSVA010000053.1, on the reverse strand, counting down.
CCAGCACGCAACACCCGATCCAACGCCTTCATCGCCACCACCAGTTCGGCGCGCGTCGTGGCGCTGCCCGCCTTGGCAATCAGCGCATCCACTGCCGGGCTCTTGATCCCTGCCATATTGGTGGAGCCTTCCACCGAAGCCGAGGCCGACGAGAAGTAATCGTTCAGCTCG
>JAYSVA010000520.1:0-13153 GCA_043718785.1 Hyphomicrobiaceae bacterium | reverse complement strand
GACCGGCACGTTCAGCGATCCAGTCATCGGCGGCGTCAGCGCCCTCTTGGACGACCACACGATTGATCAAGGGGCTCTGATCCAGCCGCATCCAGCTGTTGGCCACCATGTTCACGGTCAGTCCGTGCCGCTCCGCCACCCGCAGCACCTCGGCTTTGACAGGGCAGGCATCAGCGTCGACAAAAATCTGCAATTGGGCCTCCGCAGTGAAATCGCTCGTGGTATCCGTCCGTTGCGTTCACTATACAAATTTGCGCTATCGGACCAGTTCAACGACGGCTCAGGCGAAGCCGCTGCTCACGATCATCCTCGTCAAAAGAACGGGCGACTCGGAAGCCCATTTCGGTCGATGCAGCGGTGTCAGAAACCTGAACGCGCGCGGCCGAACGGGAGTTGGCAGCTGAAGTGTTCCAGCCGCCGCCGCGCATAATCCGGTAGTTGCAATTGCCGCTGAGGACCTGAGGGCGGCCGTCTGTGGCTACGAACGATAGATCGGCGTTCCAGCAGTCGGCAACAAGTTCACCGACGTTGCCGTGCATATCGGCGAGGCCAAGCTTGTTAGCGTTATAGAATCCAACCGGAATTGTGCCGTCGCGAGCGCTGCCGATGTTCGCCGAGCCAAGCCCCAGTTTGTCACCCGACCAGTAGGCTGACGTGGTGCCAGCACGGGCTGCAAACTCCCACTCGGACTCGCTAGGAAGGCGGTAGGTTTTGCCGGATTTACTCGATAGCCACACGGTGTAGGCTTTCGCGTCATGCCAATTGATGCACGTTACGGGGTGCCGGATGTTCTGTTCAAAGCCTGGTGATTGCCATCCGGCGTATCGTCTGCCTCGACTGCAGTTGGCATTGACGACGTAGCGTGTTTCCGCAACGAACTGCGCAAATTCGGCCACCGTGACTTCGAAACGGCCGATGGCGAATGCCTGGGCAATATCGACGCCGATCGGACCCTCGGTCTCCTCGCGACCAAGCTCCGTTTTGGGTGAGCCCATCATGAACCTTGAGACGGCAATGCTCTGCATGGACGGGCAGCCGTCGCAATCCTGGAAGATGCCCTTGATAACAGGTTCGCGGGCCGCCTGAGCCTTAAGGCGCTTTTTTTCGTTGGCCTCAGAGCGAACTCTCGCGACTTCCGCTGCATCGATTTCGGGAAGGGCCAGTTTATCGACGGATGGCAGGTTGATGTTGGGAGCCTTGATGGCAAATGCCGGGGCGTGATCCATGCCAAGCATGATGTAGCTGCAAGATGCGACCACCGACAGCATCGTGGTGAATACCAGGCCGCGATGGCGCAAGGCGAGGCCATCTTCGACTGCGTAGACAACGCATGCCAAAGTTAGGATGAGGATCCAGAACAGAATGTCGAGCGCGCTCATCGCGATCATGGGTGGAGCCTGTGGAGTCAGATGCTCACTTGTACAAGCGATTTGGTTACCGCTTGGTATCCATCAGGCATGTTTTGCAGCAAACCGGCGAGAAATGAGCGACCATTGCTGATTTTCTCGAACACACATACGCTGAGCTAAGCGTTTGAGGAGAGCAGCAATGAACCGTGATCAGTTTTTCGGGCCGAATCCGCTTGGCGTCGCGATCCGTTTGGTGCTGTTCTCGATTGTTGTCGGCATCATTATGTCGGCACTTGGCATTTCGCCGGCCGATCTGCCACGCTGGCTGTCTACGGTGGGGCAGCGCCTCTACGATCTGGGCTTTGGGTCAGTGCAGACCTTGTTTGGCTACTTTTTGGTTGGTGCCGTGGTTGTTGTGCCCATCTGGCTGCTGTCACGGGTGTTCGGTGGACGATCCGACAAGCCGAGAAACTAACTCTCCAACGGCTTGGCCGCCCACTCGGCCGCTTTGCTGCCGGTCAACTTCGAGATGTTGGCAGCACCTGCCCGACGGACGGCGGCACTTAAGTGCTGCTTAATGTTGCCGATCAGGCCTGGACCTTCGTAGATCAGCCCGGTGTACAGCTGCAACAGGGTGGCACCCGCCTCAATCTTGGCAAGTGCCGTTTCACCGCTATCAATGCCGCCGAGGCCAATCAGCGGGATTCGCCCGCCTGTGAGCTGATAGACGCGGGCGAGTGCGACAGTCGAGCGATGGAACAACGGCCGCCCTGACAGTCCGCCATTCTCGTTCATGTCGCGGCTTGGGCTTAGGCGCGCGCGCGATAGAGTTGTGTTCGATACCGCAATGGCATCGACCTGATGGTGTTCCAGTCGCGCGACAATCGGCGCAAGATCGGCCTCGGCGATATCCGGTGCGATTTTGACTACAATAGGCACGCGCGTTTTCCCTGCGGCCATCAGCACCACGCGGGCGGCCATAACCCGACCGAGCAGCTCGTCGAGGGCGGCAGGGGCCTGCAAGTCGCGCAAACCCGGCGTGTTGGGCGACGAGATGTTGACGGTGAAGTAGCTGGCCACATCATAGAAGGTTTGTAGCCCGAGCACATAGTCAGCGGCACGGTCGGTGGTGTCTTTGTTGGCACCAATGTTGACGCCGACGATGCCAGTGGCCGCGCGCAATTTCAGGCGTCCGAGTGCTGCCGCATGACCGCCATTGTTGAAGCCGAGCCGGTTGATCAGGCCGTGATCGTTGACCAGCCGGAAGACGCGGGGCAGCGGATTGCCGGTTTGTGGAAGTGGGGTGACGGTGCCAATTTCGGCAAAGCCACAGCCAAGGCCGAGGCAGGCGTCCGGCACGCGGGCGTCTTTGTCGAAACCAGCGGCGATACCAACGGGGTTGGGCAGATTGAGCCCGCCGAACGAGACTGCTAGGTTGCTGTCTTGGGGGGTGCTATCGCGAATATAGGCACCAGCTTCAAGGGCTTTCAAAGTGGCTTCGTGGGCATCTTCGGGTGCCAACATGAAGAGGGCGGGGCGCGCCAGTTGATAGAGACTGTTGAGCATCACCGATGTCCCTGGAGGTTTAGCTTTGACAAGGCTGCAGCGACATCAGGTGTGCCGTCGTGCCTCAGTTGCATCGGTTCAACGCCAAGCGCCGATTTTGTCGGTAAGTCTGTGTATAGATGCGGGAACAGTGCTCCACCACGGGATGGCTCCCATCGCAATTGTGCGCCCAAGTCAATGGCATCGAATGCGACCAGCAACAAATCGTCACGATGCGAAAAATACTTGCGCGCAGTTTCTGCCGCTTGAGCCGCGGTCGAGAGATGAATGTAGCCATCTCGAAGATCGTCAGCGGAGCCGCTGAATGCGCCGACAGCGGTCGCGGCAGACCAGTCGCCTACCGAGCAGATCTTAAAGACAGCCGCATTGGCGGGCGGAGACATCGTCATATTGTATGGGCTCAGGCATCTGATAACGTGTGTACTTGATTACTGCCATCCAGGCTGCAGTCACGCAACCCCATCGATTTTCAGATCACCGTTACATTTTGTTGTTCAACATGTGTTGCCTAGAAACTCCCTGTCAAAAAAGAGTCATAATTGGCCTCTTTTGGGATGCCGCCAGCACTGGTACGGGTGGCGTCCGCAGGTGCGGAACCCCTGCTTACTCGAACACCCGGTTATGCCCCCGCTATGCCGACTAATCTGTATACAAGTCCAGTTTGTCTTCGCGACATTCTAGCTCAATCCTATAAGTTTACAGTGCCAGCCTATCAGCGCCCGTATTCGTGGCGTATACTCCAAGCTGAGCAGATGTTTGAAGATCTGGTCGACGCGCTTGACCACGAGTCCGACGACCAGGGCAGTGAACCGTACTTTTTCGGAACGCTGCTGATGGTGGCGCGCAACACGTCGCTTTGGACGGACAACTCAACGTTTGCCGAAGGGACCAGTGAAGATCCGCGTGAGCTGGATATCGTCGATGGCCAGCAGCGCATCGTCACGTTGACGATACTGATCGCCGTGTTGCGCGATTTAGCACTCGAAGCTGCGGCCCTTGCCAAGGTTAAAAAACTTGCCGAAGAGCGGGAAGCGCTCGCCACCTTGCTGGATGGTTTTGTCACGCGTTCAGCCACTGCCAGTACCCTGGCGAAGGCTCATGTTGCGATCTCAGAGCGTCACCGCACATTATTCGAGAGCCACATCCGCGAGCCCGGCAGCAGTCGACGTGAGGCACCGGCTGGGTCTCTCAGTCCGGCTGAACGCGGTTTGCTGGATGTCCGCAACTATTTCGTTACGGCTTGCACTAAGTTCAGTAACGACGAACGGCGTCGCTTTGCGACGTTCCTCACAACCAAGTGCCTGTTTGTGATGATCGTCGCCCGCAACATCGATCAGGGCCACCGAATCTTTACGGTGTTGAATGATCGTGGCGTCGATCTTGAGATCCAGGATATCGTCAAAGCTGAAGTGATCTCGGCATTCCGCGAACCGAACGCCATCGAAGCTGCCGAGCGGACCTGGGAAGCGGCCGCGACACAAATTCTTGAAGGGCCGGAGGATAAGGAGCAGAAGAATAAACGTTTCATCGAGTTCTTCAGCCACATCCGCACCATCTATGGCCATCCGCGCCCACCGATCATCAACGGGATCCGGCTGGTGCTCGGTGAGATGGGCGGGCAGACGTTTCTCGCGGACGTGATTCAGCCGTATGCAGTGATCACCCATCAGATCATCAATGCGAACCACACAGGCAGCCTGCAGTCAGCCCAGATCAATCGCTTGCTGACCTACCTGGGTTGGCAGCGTAGTGGCGACTGGATGCCATCGACGATGCTGTGGATGCATCTGAACCGCAAGAACCCGACGCGAACGCTGGCTTTCCTGCAGGAAATGGACCGTTTTGCTCATGCATTGCGGCTGCAATGTCTTGCCACCAACAAGCGTTCGGCGCGGTTCCAGCCGTTGATTAAGGCCATCATCGATAATCCGGACATTGATCCGGCCGACCTGCCGTTTACGCTGGAAGACAAGGAGCGGCGGCACGTCGCCATGAACCTAGGCCGTCTGCATGAGCGCAATGCCCAGATCTGTAAGCTCGTGCTACTGCGGTTGAACGATGAGATTGCAGGAAAGCTGCAACATATCGATCCGGAAAAATACAGCGTCGAGCACATTCTGCCGAAGAACCCGGCGGCTGACTCCGAGTGGCAGCAATTGTTCACGCCGGACCAACGCGAGAAGTCGATTCAGGTGCTGGGCAACCTAACCCTGGTGACCAAATCGCAGAATGAGCGTGCCGCCAACATGGATTTTGAGGGCAAACGGGCGATTTATGCAGAGGTTAAGGCGGGCGCTGGGCCATTGGCGATCACGCGGGAACTGATCGATGCCGAACAATGGGGTCCGGCGGAACTGGCTGCCCGCTCCGAGTTGATGCTTGCTCGCGTCAACTCGATTTGGCGAATCCCACCCGCTGTTGGCAACTACGACGGGATCGACGATTAACTTGAAACGAAACAGGCCGCCCTAATCAAGGCGGCCTGTTTACAAATCGGACAAGTCAAGTCGTCGCATTACTGCTTCTTCGGTTCAGCGCCTTTAGCCTTCTCGGCAGCCTCGGCATCAATCATCGCTTTCACAGCTGGATCGACGTACTCAAGCTTGGCTTTCGCGCGCATGTCAGTCGCCAGTTCCTGCGCCTTTTTGTGAATCATTGACGCCAGGATCCGCTCTTTCACCGCTGCGAATTCTGGCGGCTGCTTGGTGCGTTTATCGTCCACCTTGATGATGTGCCAGCCGAACTGACTCTGCACCGGCGCGGAAATCTCACCCTTTTTGAGCTTGAACGCGGCTTCCTCGAACTGGGGCACCATCTGGCCGCGACCGAAAAATCCGAGATCGCCGCCCTCATCTTTGGTGCCGGGGTCTTCGGAGTGCGCCTTCGCCTGCTCAGCGAACAATTTGTCATCACCGCTCGCGATCTTGGCAGAGATTTCCTTCGCTTTTTCCTCGCTCTTGACCAGGATGTGGCGCGCCTTCACTTCTTCCTCGGGCTTAATCTGCGCCACCTGTGCATCATAAAGCTTTTTGGCTTCCGCTTCGCCGACGCCATCCTTGATCGAGCTGTCGAAAAAGGTGTCGCGCAAGGCGCGGCGCTTCCAGTACTGCAGGCGCTCATCATAGGCCTTGCCGCTGCCGAGTTTCTGGCCTTCCGCGGCCTCAGCAAACAGCTGGTTCTCGATCAGGAACTCGATGAGTACGCGGCGTTTGGTGGCTTCCGGTAGGTTGCCAAGTTCGCTGCCAATTTCGGCGTCGGCCAACTTCAAGTCCGCTTCCGTAATGATCTTGCCGTTGACCTTAGCGACGACTTTTTCTTGCGCGAAGGCGCTAGATGAAGCCCCTATTGAAACCACAAGTCCGGTGGCGAGGGCTGCAGCGGCAACGAATTGGAACTTGGAGCGCTTGCGCAAATTGGTCACGGTGTTTGATCCTTTGTCGGCAAGTGAAAATGAACGAGGGACGGTTAGCGGCACCGCTGCCGGTTGCCAAGTTAAGAAACAGACAGGTGGCCGATTTGCGGCATCACAGGTTGTTGTCCCGTCCCGCCCCGCGTCAAATGGGTGTGATTTGTTGACAATCATGGGGTCTCGTCCCTATTTCACCGTTGTGTTTCGGGTGCTTCCCGGCGTGTTGGCGGCCATGTGCCGCCAGTTGACGTCGCCGGGATGTGCCTGTTCGTGTTGTTTGGTTAGTCAACCACCTGATCCCATTGAATATTTCGAGGCGGCGCGGTAAGCGGCGACTCCGAACATGCGGCCTGGCGGCCGAAGGACCTAAGCGATGCTCAACATCGGTTCGTTTGCGGCAAAAGTGTTTGGCTCGGCCAATGATCGCAAAGTTAAAGCGATGCGGCCAACTGTGGAGCAAATCACGGCGCTGGAGCCAGAGCTGGCAAAACTCACCGACGAACAGTTGCGGGCCCGTACCGCCATGTTCCGTGAGCAATTGGCCAACGGCAAAAAGCTCGACGACTTGCTGGTGCCAGCATTCGCCACCGTCCGTGAAGCGGCCAAGCGCACGCTCGGTCAGCGCCACTTCGATGTGCAGATGATCGGCGGCATGACCCTGCATCAGGGTAAAATCGCCGAAATGAAGACCGGCGAAGGCAAGACGCTGGTGGCGACGCTGGCCGTGTATCTGAACGCGCTCGCCGACAAAGGCGTGCATGTCGTCACCGTCAACGACTATCTCGCCAGCCGCGACGCGGGCTGGATGGGCGAAGTCTACAAGTTCCTCGGCCTCACTGTCGGCTGTATCGTCCACGGCCTCGATGACGCTGAGCGCAAAGAGGCGTACGCCTGCGACGTCACCTACGCCACCAACAACGAACTCGGTTTCGACTATCTCCGCGACAACATGAAGATGAGCCGCGACGAGATGGTGCAGCGCGGCCATGCCTTCGCCATTGTCGACGAAGTCGACAGCATTTTGATCGATGAAGCTCGCACGCCGCTGATCATCTCCGGCCCGCTGGAAGACCGTGCCGACCTCTACATCTCGATTGACGAGCAGGTGAAGTTGCTGTGCGCCGAGCACGACGTTATCGCAGCTGATTTGGCCAAAAAGCACAGTGGCGTCGCTCTGGTCGAGGCGCTAAAGGCGCAGGGCTTACTGGAGCTCGACGAAAAGCAGCGCCAAGTCTCGCTGACGGAGACTGGTAACGAGCGCATGGAGCAGATGCTCGAAGCGCAAGGCCAGATGAAGGGCTCGCTGTACGACATCGAGAACGTCACGTCGGTACACCACGTCAATCAGGCGCTAAAGGCGCATAAACTGTTCCTGCTCGACCGCGACTACATCGTGAAGGGCGGCCAGGTCGTCATCATTGACGAGTTTACCGGCCGCATGATGCAGGGCCGACGTTATTCGGAAGGCCTGCATCAGGCCATCGAAGCCAAGGAAAAGGTCGAGATCCAGCCGGAAAACCAGACGCTGGCGTCGATTACGTTCCAGAACTATTTCCGCCTTTACAAGAAGCTCGGCGGCATGACCGGGACGGCGTCCACTGAAGCTAACGAATTCCTCGATATCTACGGCCTCGACGTACTCGAAATCCCGACCAACGTTATTGTTGGGCGTCTCGACGAAGATGACGAGATCTACCGCACGGCCGCTGAAAAATGGAACGCCATCATTGGCGAAGTGGAGCGCGCCAAGGAGCGTGGCCAGCCGATCCTCGTTGGCACCGTTTCGATTGAGAAGAGTGAAATGCTCTCAGAAAAGCTCAAGGCGCGCGGCGTTGAGCATCAGGTGCTGAACGCCCGCTTCCACGAGCAGGAAGCCGAAATCATTGCCCAGGCTGGTCGTCCGGGTTCCGTCACCATCGCAACCAACATGGCCGGTCGCGGCACCGACATCCAGCTTGGTGGCAACACTAAGATGCGGGTGAGCCAAGAGCTCGCCGAGGTTCTGGATGAGGCGGAGCGGGCGAAACGGATCGAGGTGATCAAGGCCGAGGTGGCGACGAAGGGTGTTGAGGTCAAGGACGCGTCGGAGACGATAGAGATCGCTCCGGCCAAAGGCTCGAGGCCAGCTCAAACCATCACGAAGCCTGGTGGACTTTATGTTCTCGCGACCGAACGCCACGAAAGCCGCCGCATCGACAACCAGCTGCGTGGTCGCTCTGGCCGCCAGGGCGACCCTGGACGTTCGAAGTTTTACCTGTCGCTGGAAGACGATCTGATGCGCATCTTCGGATCGCAGCGGATGGACGGCATGCTGCAGAAGCTTGGCCTGCAGGAAGGCGAAGCGATCATCCATCCGTGGATGAACAAGAGCCTGGAAATGGCGCAAAAGAAGGTCGAAGCCCGCAACTTCGACATCCGCAAGCAGATCCTAAAGTACGACGACGTGATGAATGACCAGCGCAAGGTCATCTTCGAGCAGCGCCTCGACATCATGTCCGAAGATGACGTTTCCGAAACTGTCGTCGGCATGCGCCACGAGGTCGTCGAGGAGCTGGTCAAGAAGCACATCCCAGACGGTGCCTACGCCGAGCAATGGGACGCAAAAGGCCTGCAGGACGAAATAGGTGGGATCTTCGGCGTCGAGCTGCCGATCGTCGAGTGGGCGGCGGAGGAAGGCATTGCTGACCTCGAAATCCGTGAGCGCATCATCAAGGTTGTCGATGAAGCTGCCGCCAAGAAGGAAGCGGACATTGGCCCAGAAACGATGCGCCAGATTGAAAAGATGGTGCTGTTGCAGACCCTCGACCATCTGTGGCGCGAGCACATCGTCACGCTAGAGCATCTGCGTCAGGTGATCGGGTTCCGCGCTTACGGCCAGCGCGACCCGCTGAACGAGTACAAGACCGAAGCGTTCGTGCTGTTCGAAGCCTTGCTCGGGCGTCTGCGCGAAGCTACCACCGGCCAGCTGATGCACATCGAACTGGCCCCACCAGAAGAGCAGCCAATGCTGCAGCCGGTTAAACTGCCGGAGATGCACGCCCACCACATCGATCCGGTCACCGGCCTCGATGAGCTGGCGCTGGCTGACGCGGCGATCTCAGCCGATGCGCAGCCGCGCGAGCTCGCCTCGACCCGTGCACCGATGCAGACCCGCAAAGGTGTCGGCGATACCGTCGACGCCAAAGATCCGGCAACCTGGGGCAAAATCTCCCGTAACGCCGCCTGCCCGTGTGGATCTGGCAAGAAATACAAGCACTGCCACGGCAAGGACGAGTGAGCGGGGCACTCGCTAGTTGATTGAACACCTGGAGCGCGCACCATGCCGATGTTTCCCGCCGAACGCGCGCTCGTCACTGGTTCGGCCTCCAGCATTGGCCGCGCTATCGCCATCGCTCTGGCGCGGGAAGGTGCGCACGTTACGCTCGCTGACGTCGATGCTAGCCGCAACGCTGAAACCTTGCGCGCCATCACGGACGCCGGTGGCCGGGCTGACGCCATCACGGTTGATCTGTCCGTGTCGGACGGCCACACCCGGCTGCTGAGCGCGATGCCAGCCGGCGAACCGCTGCACATGTTCGTGCACTCCGCCTCGCCGCCGCGTCACGACAAGGACGGTCCCCGCACCGTTGATGAAGCCACCTGGGATGCGATGGTCAACACCAATGCGCGGGCGGGTTTCTTTCTCGGCCGTGAGATTGCCAACCGCATGGCCGCCGCCAAGCTGCCAGGCCGTCTGTTGTATCTGACCTCGCTGCACGCCGAGAGCCCGCGCAATCTGCCGCATTACTCGGCGTCGAAAGGCGGCATGCGCATGGTGATGATGGAACTGGCGCGCTGCTACGGCCCCGATGGCATCCGCGTCAACGCTCTCGCACCCGGTGCCGTTCCTGGCGGTGGCGCTGCTGCCGTCACCCCTGCTTTTGCCGCCCGCATTCCGTTCCGTCGCCCCGGTACGCCCGACGATATGGCCCGCACCGCGCTCGCCATCCTGTCAAACGAATTCATGCCCTACGTCACCGGTGCCACCATCCCGGTCGACGGTGGCATGGCCCTGTTCAACTGGATCCCCTTCGAGGCGTGAGGCCTTGGACAAGTAGATTTGAACGCGGCCACCCGAACAGCATCGGAAATCGCATGCAATTTTGCGCGACTTGGCTATGATTTAGCTCGGCGTCTGGCATTAAAGTAGGGAGTTGGTCGCGTGCCTAACTCAAACGTTGTGGTTGGTATCACGGCAGACCCAAAGGTTATGTTGGGGAAACCGTGCATTTGCGGAACCCGCATCACGGTCGAGCTGATTTTACGTAAACTCGGCGCTGGTAGGTCCATAGCCGACCTGATCGATGCCTATCCTCAGCTTTCAGAAGAACAAATTCGAACCGCTTTGACGTTTGCTGCGGACTATATGCAACACGAAACCGTGTTGGCGGCTGAGTGAAGCATGCGCTTCCTAGCAGACGAAAATGTTTCCCGTCGTGTCGTCGAAAGTCTGGTTCGAGACGGGCATGAGGTCATCGAAATCAATCGAACCAATTGCGGGGCGGACGATCCGACAGTATTGGGCGTTGCAAACAGCAGCGATCAAGTGCTGATCACCGAGGATCGGGATTTTGGCGAACTTGTGGTCCGGCAGCGGCTCCCTGTCAGGGCGGTGCTGCTGATTGAATTGGACCGGCTAACGAATATGGCCGAGGCTGAGCGAGTTGCGACCGTCGTTGCGTCGCTTCAAGACAAAATCTTCGGTCACTTGGTTGTTGTCGAGCCTAGACGCGTGCGATTACGTCCACTGAAGTGACGCAGTTTCTTACTTACTCCCCCAGCAAATCCGGTCGCCGTGCCTTGGTCAGCGCCAGCGCCTCGGCTTCGCGCCACTCCGCTACCTTCTTATGATCGCCGGACACCAGCACGTCGGGGATCGTCTGCCCCTCCCACTCGCGGGGTTTGGTGTATTGCGGGTGCTCCAGCTGGCCTGTCTCAAAGCTTTCGTGCTTGATCGAGGCGGCGGCTCCCAGCACGCCCGGCAGTAGGCGGACGCAGGCGTCGATCAGCACCATGGCGGCCAGTTCGCCGCCAGACAGCACGTAGTCGCCGATCGATACTTCCCAGAGTTTTCGCCCGTCGATAACACGCTGATCGACGCCCTCGAACCGGCCTGCCAGCAGCAGCACGCCCGGCCCCGCAGCCAGCTCGCGTGCTATTTTCTGGGTCAGTGGCGTGCCGCGCGGTGACAGGTAGATGGCTGGCAGGTTAGCCGCCGATGTCGCTCGTGCCGCGTCAAGTGCCGCCCCTAGCACGTCGGCACGCAACACCATGCCAGCGCCGCCACCCGCCGGTCGGTCATCGACGGCGCGGTGGCGGCCGATGCCATGGTCGCGGATCTGCCGGGCATCGAGCTGCCATAGCCCCGCATCTAGCGCCTGTCCCACCAGCGACACATGCAGCGGCCCCGGAAACATCTCGGGAAACAACGTCAGCACGGTCGCCCGCCAGGGCGCGCGATCTGTCTGGGGGCGGGGCGGGGTCGGGAAGTGCGGCACGCGGCATGTCCTGTTTGTGGTTCGGCTCCTGGTCCGTACCACGGAAATGCGTTAGAACCGCTGAGCCAGCAATTGGCAAATCTATATCGGGAGACACTCAGCGGATCGAGCACCAATTCCTCTGCTCGATGGTCAATCTATCCAGCACTCGGAGGGCTCAATGCCGACGTCACGTGAGGATATTGCTGCAGCGAACAAGCGGTTCGGTGATTTGGTCGCAAAACGCGACTTTGCCGGGCTGGCGGCCTGCTACACCGATGATGCGCAGCTGTTGCCGCCAGGTAGTCCTGCCGTCAACGGGCGGGCAGCTATCGGCGCGTTCTGGGAGTCTGCGGCGGCGGCGCTCGGCGTTAAGGCTGCGACCCTGAGCACGCGTGAGCTTGAAGTTCACGGCGACACCGCTAACGAAGTCGGCGAAGGCCTATTGAAAACCGCAAGCGGCGACGCGAAAGTGAAGTATCTGGTGATCTGGAAGCGTGCAGCTGATGGCGTCTGGAAGATGCACCGCGATATCTGGAACGACTTGCCGAAATAGCCCCTGCTCGAGATTAGCGGGGATACGCAACGGAGACCGCCATGCCCCGCACCTTGAGCCGCGAACTGAACTACCTCACCGGCTTCGGCAATGGCTTTGAAACCGAGGCCTTGCCGGGGGCGCTGCCAATTGGTCGGAACTCGCCGCAGAACTGCGCTTACGGCCTCTATGCCGAGCAGATCAGCGGCTCGCCGTTCACCGCGCCCCGCGCCACCAACGAGCGGTCGTGGCTGTACCGCATCCGCCCGACCGTCAAGCACTGGGGCCGCTTCACCAAAGCCGACGCCCGGCTTTGGCGCACCGCCCCGTGCCGCGAGATCGACATCCCGCCGGCGCCGATGCGCTGGAGCCCGATCCCGCTGCCATCCCAGAAGCTGTCGTTCATCGAAGGTATCCGCACCATCACTACGGCGGGTGACGCTGGCGCGCAGGCGGGCATGGCGGCGCACGTCTATCTGGCCACCCGCTCGATGGTGGACGAGTACTTCTACAACGCTGACGGCGAGCTGCTGGTCGTGCCGCAGCAGGGCCGCCTGCGCTTCGCTACGGAGTTCGGCCTGATCGACATCGAGCCCGGCGAAGTCGTCGTCATCCCGCGCGGTGTCAAATTCCGCGTTGAGCTGAAGGACGGGCCTGCGCGTGGATACATCTGCGAGAACTACGGCGGCGCGTTCAGTCTGCCGGAACGCGGCCCGATCGGTGCCAACTGCCTCGCCAACCCGCGTGATTTCCAGACCCCCGTCGCCGCTTACGAAGA
>JAYSVA010000519.1:0-2528 GCA_043718785.1 Hyphomicrobiaceae bacterium | reverse complement strand
CCGAGGGTTGAGCGCCGGACTCAAGTGGGCAGGTTGAGCGCTTCGCTCAGCCGGAAGATCCGATCTGGCGTGGCGCGGATATAAGTTCTGCCAAACAGGCCACGACGGACTTCCAGCCACTGGCCGCCGTAATAGTCGGACCGCCATTTTACTTTCGGCTTGAAAACGCTAGGGGCTGTTAGACGTTTGACCAGCCACTCTTCGAGCGCGTCGGCTTCTGCAGGCGAGGTAATCCAGGCGCGGCGGCGTTTGAAGAAACGTCCGCATGACATGCGGATTTTGCAAAATCCGTCTTGCTCGTCGCTGAACGTGATGTTCCAACCTAGCGACCGGAATGGACTTGTGCCGTCGATGGTCAGCATGTTGATATCCCGGTGTTTAGATTGGGGCACACAAACGGTAGATTGTGTGGAACCCCAAATATGCCGGAAGGAATTGAATATTTTATGAATAATTGAATAAAATTATCACGTTAATTGTAACCAATTGTACTGATGTGATGGACTGAAAATCCTGGTAACCTCGCCCACGTTGGGCCAACAGCGATACCCTCACTGCAAGCGATCCTGGACAGTCGACCGTTGCGTGCTAGAAGCGCGGCAACCACTAGAAAGCCGCCGCTCATGTCTGCCAAAACACCAACGCAATCAACAACGCTGAAATCTCAGGCGAAATCGCAAGCCGCCAAGCGCGAGCGCGCGGCTGTTGCGCCGCCGCCGAAGGTTCGTCGTGCTGGCAAACCGAAGATCCCGAAGGTCGGTTTTGTGTCGCTCGGTTGCCCGAAAGCGCTCGTCGATAGCGAGCGGATTATCACCAAGTTGCGTGCCGAAGGCTATCAGATCGCGCCCGATTACGACGGCGCTGATGTCGTTGTCGTCAATACCTGCGGCTTCCTCAACTCGGCCAAGGAAGAAAGCCTCGCGGCCATCGGCGAAGCTATGGCGGCGAACGGTCGCGTCATTGTCACCGGCTGTCTTGGCGTCGAGGAAGCGCGTATTCGCGCTGCACATCCCGGCGTTTTGGCCGTCACAGGACCGCATCAGTATGAGCAGGTGATGGACGCCGTGCACGATGCTGTGCCGCCGCTGCATGACCCGTTCTTTGATCTCGTGCCACCGGAAGGCATGCGCTTGACGCCGCGCCATTACGCCTACCTGAAGATTTCTGAGGGCTGCAACAACACCTGCTCGTTCTGCATCATCCCGGATTTGCGCGGTAAACTTGCGAGCCGTCCGGCCAATCACGTGCTGACCGAGGCTGAAAAACTCCTCAAGGCCGGTGTGAAAGAGCTGCTCGTCATCAGCCAGGACACGTCAGCTTATGGTGTTGATCTCAAATATGCGGCGAGCCCGTGGAAAGGCCAGCCGCTCGCAGCACGGTTCCTCGATATGACGGCCGCGCTCGGGCAGCTCGCGGTTGATCATGGCGCTTGGGTCCGGCTGCACTACGTCTATCCCTATCCGCATGTCGATCAGGTTATCCCGCTGATGGCTGAGGGCAAAATTCTGCCGTACCTCGACATCCCGTTCCAGCATGCGTCGCCAGCTGTGCTGAAAGCGATGCGCCGTCCTGGCAATCAGGAAAAAATGGCGGGACGCATCGCGAAATGGCGCGAGGTCTGTCCCGATCTCGCGATCCGCTCGACCTTCATCGTCGGTTTCCCTGGCGAGACCGAGGCGGATTTCGAGATGCTGCTGACATTCCTGAAAGAGTCCAAGCTCAACCGCGTCGGTTGCTTCAAGTACGAGCCCGTTGATGGCGCGAAGGCCAACGCGCTTGAAGGCGCGGTTGCAGAAGAGGTCAAAGAGGAGCGTTGGCACCGGTTCATGGCCGCCCAGCAAGAGGTCTCAACGGCGATCCTCGCCAGCCGCAAAGGCCGCGTCATCGATGTCATCATCGACGAAGTCGACGACGACGGCGCGCTCGGCCGTTCGAAATGGGACGCGCCAGAGATCGACGGCAGCGTCTTTCTGAACGGTGCCACCAACCTAAAGCCCGGCGAGATCATCCAGGCCAAAGTCATCGAAACCGACGAATATGATCTGTGGGCGGAATTAATTTAAGTTGTTAGCTGATCAATTTACGGGTTTGGCTTTTTTGGCCTTCTTCGGCGTCTCATCGCCTTCGGTCGCCGCCGCTGCCGTTCCAAGTTTTGCGGCGGCCTTGGCCTCCGCAACGCGGGCTTTGATTTTCTGGGCGTTGGCGATGCGTGCCCGTGTCCGGCCGCCGCACTGGCGCGACATCACGGTATCGCGGACGCTGGCGGCGTTCGGTGCGTCGGTTGCCATCGCCATCGTTTCGACCGTCGTGCTCGCGTCGATCGCGGCTTTCCATTGCCCGGATTTTGAGAAGCCCTGTTCCAGCAAGTCGGCGGCGCGCATCGAGCGTTCGCCGCCGGAGGATTCGCCCAGCACGATGGCCATCAGGCGGCGGCCATCACGCGTGGCTGTGGCAACGACATTGTAGCCACTATCGCACGTGAAGCCGGTTTTCATGCCGTCAGCGCCGTCAAGCGTGCGCAGCAAGCC